>NZ_JBVPVA010001177.1:0-1589 GCF_055612215.1 Actinomycetospora sp.
GGGCCGCTGTAGGAGCCGTTGCCGTTGCGGCTGGTGTCGATGACGAACTTCTTGCCGCCGAGCTGGTCGGAGACCTTCTTGCCGTAGCTCTCGACGGCGTCGTTGGTCTGGAAGTTCGAGACGTTGAGCGCGAAGCCCGCCGCCTGGTCGACGCCGGACTTGCGCAGCCCGTCGGCGAGCTGGCCGGTGTCGGTGACGAAACCGGGGTTGCCCGCGTCGATGTAGACCTCGCCGCCGGCGGCGCTCAGCGTCTTGACCGCGCCGGCGAGCAGCGCCTCCCGGCCGTCCTGCTCGCCCTGGCCCTCGCACTTGGTCAGCGTCTGCGCCAGCGCGTCCGGCTCGAGGATGACGATCGCCTTGGCGCCGTCGATGCCGTCGGCCATCTGCTGGACGAAGCTGCGGTAGTCGTCGTCGTTCGCCGCGCCACCCGAGGAGTACTGGCCGCAGTCGCGGTTCGGGATGTTGTAGGCGACGAGCACCGGCGTGCGGCCCCCGGCCTTCGCCTGGTTGACGATGCCCTTGGTCTCGTCGGTGGTGTTGCCCTCGCTGCCGATCCAGTGGGCGACCGGCTGGCGGGCGATCTTCTCGAGCTGCGCCGCGTCCGCGATCCGGCCGTCCTTGCGCCACTGCTGGACCTGCTTGGCCGCCTCGGAGGCCGGGTCCACCCAGAACTCCGACGGCGCCGCCGGCACGATCGTCTGGGGAGCCGGGGGCAGCGGGGACGAGCCGCCCGAGCATCCCGCCAGTGTCAGCGCCGCGACCGCGGCCAGCGCGGCCGAGGCGAGCCGCCTCCGTCGTGCCGACATCCCCAGCCACCCCCGGTGTTCGTCGTGATCGATTCCGATGTCGGGTCCGATCCCGTTCCGGGCAAGAGTCCCATCCCGGTCGGTGTGATCCGATCGCACCCCGGCCCTCACCCGGACCACACCGTGTGACCAGGAGCGAACGGCCCAACCGCACGTTCGCGGGCGGGGTCGGAACGGATCGACCGGCAGGACGGCGACCTCAGCTCGCCTCGGTCTGCTCCGGCTCGCGACGCTCGCTCCGGGCGGCCGCGACGGCGGGCGCGACGGCCGCGAGCGCGACCACCCGGACCGCGACGGTCGAGGCGTGCAGCGAGCGCTCGGCGGTGCTCATCGGGTCGCCGTCCTGTGTGCCGGCCGACGGTGCGCCGGGGGTGACCCCGGCCGGCACCGGGCGGGGCCGGGCGTTCGGCGACGGCCGTCCGTCCGACACCGGAGTGCCCAGGGCCGGGGACGACGGCGCGGTGCCGTTCGCGGGCGCGGAGCCGTTCGCCGGAGCACCCTGCTGCGCGGCGGCGGCACCGTCGGCGCGGCCGGTCGCCCCGGGACGGGGACGGCGCTCCAGGGGCGCGATCTCGTTGCGGTGGACCGCCGCGGTCCGGGTGACCGGCTCGGGACGACCCTCCGACGGCGTCGCGGGTCGGCCCGGCGCGTCCGCCTCGGCCGGGCGGGGACGCGGGCCGGCGTCGGGGCGCGGGCCGTCGGCGCTCGGCACGGGTCGGACGGGGCGCAGCCGGCCGGGGCGCGGAGTCGGCGTGGGACGCGGGCCGTCGGACTGCGGATCGG
>NZ_JBVPVA010000095.1:0-3042 GCF_055612215.1 Actinomycetospora sp.
TCGTCGGTGATGCCGGTGAAGCGGGCCTGCAGCTGGGTCGCGAGCGCCGGGTCCTTGACCTGCAGCGAGGGCTCGAGCAGTTCGAACGCCTTCTGCGCGCCGGCGATGTTGGCGTCGAAGTCGGATAGGTCGGTGTGGGAGTAGGCGTCCTCCTCACCGGTGACCTTCGACGTCGAGACCTCGGTCAGCAGCTCGCTCGCCCCGTTGGCCAGCTGTGCGGGCTGGTACTCGGCGGTGCCCACGAGGGACTGCAGCTTGGCCAGGTCGGCATCGAGCTTGTCGGCGATCGGCGCCATCCCGGCGGTGGTCCGGTCCACCCAGAGCGCCTGCTCGATGCGGTGGAACCCGGTCCACTCGGCGCCGGGCTCGACGTCCGCGATGCGCTGGTCGATCGCGGGGTCGAGGTCGCCGAAGCTCTCCGCCACGGGCTCGATCTGCTCGTAGTGGTAGCGGGCGGGGGCGTAGGCCTTCTGGGCGCCCGCGACGTCGTTCGCCCGCACCGCGTCGGTGAACTGCTTGGCGGCGGGGACGAGGGCGGCGACCTCGCCGATGACGTACTGCTTGTAGCCGGCCGTGGCGCTCGCCAGCGAGGCCTCCACCGGCGCCGGCGCCTGGCCGCCCTGGCCGGTCACCGTGAGCTGCGCGGTGTCCTGCGCGGCCCCGGGGCAGTAGACGGTGTAGGTGCCCGGGTCGAGGCGCAGCGAGAAGTCGCCGGAGAGCCCCGGGGTGATGTTCTCCTTCTCGCCGAGGATCCGGCTGTCCTTCTGGATCTCGCCCTCGGTCACCTTGGCCGTGCCGGAATTGGTCACGGTGAAGACGACCGGTCCCGCGGGCACGGACGCGGGCTGCGGCGCACACCCGCCGTCGGACAACGGCATCGAGACCTTGGCGCCCTGGGCGCCCTGGTCGCCTCCGGAGGAGCAGGCCGCGAGGAGCCCGGCGGTGACCACGGCGACGGCGAGGGCACCGACCACGGCGCCGCCGCGGCGTCGGGACCGCGCCGGGAGGGGCGAGACGGGGAGCACGGGCTGGGGTCCTTTCTCGGGGTCGGGGACACACGGGTCCCGGCGACGCGGCGTGAGGGGATCGGTCAGGCGGAGGCGCCGGCCGGTTCCGACGCGGCGGAGCGCGACGGTCGCCGGACGGGCCAGAGCACGAAGACGAGCATCGGCACCAGGTAGACCAGCCAGGCGACGACCTCGATGACGGTCGGCTGCGGCTGGATGCCGAGCACGCCGGTGAGCAGCGAGGAGATCGGGGTCCCGGGCTGCACGACCGCGGAGAGGTCGGCGACCTGGGTCTGCCCGACGTCGAGCCACGTCGCCTCGTGGGCGGTGTGCACCGCGCTCACGAACAGGCCGGCTGCGACGAGCACGAGGAACACCGCGGTCACCGTGAAGAAGCGCGCCAGGTCGATGCGGACCGCGCCCCGGTAGATGCCGTAGCCGAGGCCGATCGCGACGAGGATGCCGAGGGCGGCGCCTCCGCCCGCGGTGACCGGGCTCGTCGCGGACTGGAAGGCGGCGAGCAGGAAGACCGTGGTCTCGAAGCCCTCCCGCAGGACCGCGAGGAAGGCCATCGCGATCAAGGCCCACGTGGAGCCCCGGGCGAGCGCGCTCTCGGCGGCCGCCTCCAGCTCGCGGCGCATGGAGCGCGCGTGCCCGCGCATCCAGACGATCATGTAGGTGATCATCCCGACGGCCACCAGGCCGATCACCGTCTCGAGGCCCTCCTGCTCCTGCTGGGGCAGGTCGGCGGAGACCACCTGGAGGACGACGGCGACGGCGACGCAGATCAGGACGGCCAGGGCCACGCCCGCCCACATCGGCCGCAGTGCCGCGCGGTCGCCGCGGCGACGCAGGAACCCGCCGACGATCCCGACGATGAGGGCGGCCTCGAGGCCCTCCCGGAGCCCGATCACGAACGTCGCCAGCACCGCCGCGCCTCCTCCACCGTCCGCGGGGACCGGCGGCCCTCGCTCAGGCGCAGTCTTAGGTTTGCCTCACCTTCGCGTCAAGCGCTGAGCGGAGGAAAGACGATCGTTTTGTCCGACCCGACCGGGTGACCAGGGGCGGGAGCAGGCAAAATCCGTCACGCCCAGTGTGAGCGCCACTCCTCCGGGGTGGTCCGGCGCGGCTGACCGTCCCCCGGTGCGGGCAGGCTTGCCTCTACGGCGCGGAGGTGCGCGCCGAGCGCGGTGGCCGCGGCGCGCAGCGTCCCCTCGGGGTCGCCGCCGGCCAGGGCGGACGCGACGACGGCGGCCGGCGCGCCCTCGGGGACCGCCGCGGCGAGGAGGTCGGGCGGGACCCCGGCGCGGGTCGCCCGGCTGACGTACTTGGCGAGCAGCGCGGCCGCGGGCTGGGCGAGCGCGACCCCGTCGAGCACCGACTCCCGCCGCTTCTCGGTGGCCTTGAGCTCCTCCCAGCGCACGTCCTGGTCGGTGGCGCTGATCACCCCGGCCTCGTCGGCGAACACGTGCGGGTGCCGCCCGACCAGCTTCGCCACGAGCTCGGCGGCCACGTCGTCGACGTCGAACCGCCGGGGCTCCGCCGCCTCGGCGGCCACCCGCGCGTGGAAGACCACCTGGAGGAGCACGTCGCCGAGCTCCTCGCGGACGGCCGGGACGTCGCCGGCGGCCAGCGCGTCGTAGAGCTCGTAGGTCTCCTCGACGAGGTAGCGCAGCAGGCTCTCGTGGGTCTGCTCGGCGTCCCACGGGCAGCCGCCGGGCGCGCGCAGCCGGTCCATGACCGCGACCGCCTCGAGCAGTTCGGCGCCCGACGGCGCCTCCGGGTCGGGGCCCGCGGTGAGCAGCACGGCGCCGGGCGGGACGTCGGCGCGCACCCGGTCGGCGGGGACCGCGTCCAGCTCCTCGGCCAGGCGCGCGGCCAGCGCCGCGGGCAGCGAGGGATCGAGCAGCACGACGGGGGCGGCGGCGACGAGGCGCACCGCCCGGGCCGGGAGGACCGGCCCGAGCCGCGGGTCGACGACGACCCGGGTCGGGCCGCTCACGGCGCCGGGACCGGGCTCGGGGCGGGCCGGGGG
>NZ_JBVPVA010000229.1:0-2838 GCF_055612215.1 Actinomycetospora sp.
GAACCTGCGGCACCCGCTTTAGGAGAGCGGTGCTCTATCCCCTGAGCTACGGGGGCCCGTCTGCAGCCTAGCTGCACGTTCGTGGTCACTCGTCGTCCTCCCCGTCGGGGACGGTGGGGTCCCGGGGCGCATCCGGGGCACACACGCGTCGAGCGCACCCGGGATCACTCCTGTCGATCCCTCCCGAGGAACCCCTGTGCGCAGGAGTGCTCGGCGCGGCGCCGGCCGCACCCTCGGCGAGGGAGAGCCTGCACCTCACGGGCCCACGTCAAGGGGTGGCCCCCCGCCGCGCGACCGTGCATCGTGGACCGGTCAGTCGGCCCGGACCCCGCCGCCTCGCGAGACCCCGAACGAGCGGACTCCCATGACCACCGAGCACGACCGCGAGCTGGTGGAGGCGCTGCGCGCCGCCTCCCACTCCCTGGTGCACCATGACAGCTTCGGCGATCTCGACATGACCCTCGGCCGAATCATCGTCGCCGCGGTCGACACCGTGCCCGGAGCGGACGGCGGCAGCGTCTCGCTCGTGCGCCGCGGGCGCATCGAGTCCCTGCGCGCCACCGGCGACGACATCCGCAAGCTCGACGAGCTGCAGAACGACTTCCACGACGGCCCCTGCGTGAGCGCCATCGACGAGCCGCCGGAGGGCGGTGCCCAGCTCGCCGTGGACCTCGCCGGGGAGGACGCCGACCGGTGGCCGCGGTTCGCGCCCCGGGTCGTCGAGGCCGGCTACCGGGCGATGGCGTCGGTGTCGCTGTCCACCGAGGACGGCACCCGGGCGGCGCTCAACCTCTACTCGCACGCGCCGGGGAGCTTCGACACCTACTCCTGCCACGTCGCCGAGCTGTTCGCGCTGCAGGCGGCCGGTGTGCTCTTCGGGACCAACCGCGCGGTCCAGCTCCAGCACGCCGTCGAGACCCGGGACGTCATCGGCCAGGCCAAGGGCATCCTGATGGAGCGCTTCACGCTGGACGACGCCTCGGCCTTCGAGATGCTGGCGGCGTCGTCCCAGAACGCCAACATGAAGCTGGTCGACGTCGCCCGCTGGCTCACCCGGGAGGTCGCCGCGCGCCACGCCCGCGAAGGTCCCCGGGCCGGGTCGGTGCCGCCCGCCACGCGTGCCGCGAGCGCGTCCGGGTAGCCCCCCTGGTGACGGGAGAGAAGCACGAGGTGTCGAGCGCGCGTGAAGCCGCCGACGCCCTGCGACGGGTGATCTCCCGGGTGCAGGAGAGTCCCGCGGGCGCGATCGGGGAGCGGGAGACCGAGGCGCTCGACGAGCTCGTCCGGCTGGCCGACCTGCTCGGCCGCACCGTCGAGGACATCGCCGGGGAGGAGAGCCGGGCGGTCCGGGCCCAGGCCGACGAGCTCGCGGCGGCCATCGCCGCGCACCGCGACCAGCGGGCACGGTGAGGGCCGTCCCAGGTTCGGTCGCGTCCGATTGTGTTGACGGCCAGCTCCGGTAGTCTCGGCGCGGTGATCGAGGAGGACCGGGCCGGGGAGCAGGCCCGGGTGGCCGCCCGGTCGGTGCTGGCGAACATCGAAGAACTCAGCCGCGGTGGGCTCGACGGCAGCCACCGCGACCGCGTCGTCGAGCTCGCCCGCGCGCTCAGCGCCCGCAGCGGGACCGACGGCCGGCTCGACCGCGCCGCCGTCGTCGCGATGACCGGTCAGCTCCGGGACCTGCTCGCCCCGGTCGGTGGCCTGACCGCGCGCACCGTCCGCTCCTGGCTCGACGACATCGAACCCGCCCGCTGACTCGCGGTCAGGCGTAGCTCGTCAGCTGCTTCCCGACGCGGGCGGCCATCTCCGTCCCGAGGGCCTGCAGGCCGGACATCGGCCGCACCATGACCTCGACCGCGACGATGAGCCCCTCGTCGTCGAACGCGATCATGTCGATGCCGTGCACGTCGCGGTCGCCGACCCGCGCGCGGAACTCCAGGACCACGTCGTGCCCGCCCGCCGCGACGAACGTGCGGTGGTAGACGAAGTCGGAGAACACGGCGTACGCCGTCGACACCGCGAGGACGACGGCGTCACGGGAGCGGTAGGGCGTGTGCGCGACCGGCGAGGAGAACACCGCGTCCGGGTGGACGATCCCCGCGAGGCCGGAGAGGTCCCCCGCGGCGATCATCTCGTGCCACCGCGCGAGCGAGCGCGCGGCGGCGGGGGACAGGGCGGCGTCGTCCATCGGGTCCTCCTCGCGTGTGGTCACCGTCGGCCAGTGTGCCCCGCCGGGTGTCGTGCCGGGGTCCACGACGGATCCCGGCCCAGCCAGCCGACGAGCCGCGCGTAGGACCCGGCGTCGTCGGGGACCTCGACGACCGGCCCGAACGGGATGCCGCCACCGCGGGGCTCGGCCGGGAGCGCGGCGCGGACCTGGTCGACGACGACGTCGGCGAGGGCCGGATCGAGGACGTCGGTGCGGCCGAGGGCGCTCGCGAGGTCCCAGCCGTGGACGGCGAGCTCGCGGACGTAGCCCCACCCGGCGGCGCGGCCGGGCACGACGCCCCAGGGGACGGTGAGGTCGCGGTCGAGCAGCGCCGGGTCCCCGTCGGGACCCCAGACCTCCGCGAGGTCACGACGACCGTCCGCGAGGGCGGCGGCGTAGGCCGCGGCGCCGGCCTGGGGGAGCTGGTGGGGGAGGTCGTGCGGGTGGCCGCCGCGCCCGACGTGGGCGACGCGCCGGTGGACGGTGACGAGGTGGGCGAGCAGGTCGTCGACGGTCCAGCCCTCGCAGGGGGTCGGGGCGTCGAGCGGGAGGTCGGGGGAGACGAGGCCGGCGATCTGGTCGGCGGCGCACAGCAGGGTGGGGCGCGGGTCGGTCACGGGGTTCTCCTT
>NZ_JBVPVA010000257.1:0-2105 GCF_055612215.1 Actinomycetospora sp.
TCGGTGACCTCGGTGGACGCGCCGCCCATGACGCCGGCGAGCCCGATCGGGCCGGAGTCGTCGCAGACCGCGACGTCGTCGGGGTCGAGCGCGCGGCTCACGTCGTCGAGCGTCGTGATCTTCTCGTCGGTGCGCGCCCGGCGCACCACGACGTCGCCGGAGACGCGGGCCGCGTCGTAGGCGTGCATCGGCTGGCCGACCTCGAGCATCACGTAGTTCGTGACGTCGACGGCGAGCGAGATCGGCCGGATGCCCGCGAGCAGCAGGCGACGGCGCATCCACCACGGCGTCGGCGCCGTCGGGTCGAGCCCGGTGACCCGCCGGGCCACGAACCGCCGGCACCCGGTGTCGGGCTCGACGCGCACCGGCCACGCCTCGCCGTCCGGGGCCGGCAGGCCCTGGTCGACCGCCGCCGGGTCACCGAAGCCGGCGTCGTACGCGCCGGCGAGCTCGCGGCCCATCCCGCGGATCGACAGTGCGTAGCCGCGGTCCGGGTTGACGGCGATGTCGAGGACCGCCTCGGGGGCCGCCGGGTCGAGCCCGAGCAGGCCGGCGGCGTCGTCGCCCGGGTCCGCGGTGCCGGGCGGCAGCACGAGGATGCCGGAGTGGTCGTCGCCGAGCCCGAGCTCGTCGAGCGCGCAGATCATGCCGTCGGAGACCCGCCCGTACGTCTTCCGGGCGGCGATGGCGAACCCGCCGGGCAGCGTCGTTCCGGGCAGGGCGGCGACCACCAGGTCCCCGATGGCGAAGTTGGTCGCGCCGCAGACGATGCCCTGTGCGGCGGCGGGGTCGGACCCGGCCGAACCCACGTCGACCCGGCAGAACCGGATCGGCTTCTTGAACTCGGTGAGCTCCTCGATCTCCAGGACGCGCCCGATCACCAGCGGACCGGTGACCGGCTCCAGCAGCGCGACGTCCTCGACCTCGAACCCGACGCGGATCAGCGCCTCGGCGAGGTCGTCCGCGGAGGGCTGCTCGGCGAGGTCGACGTGCTCGAGGAGCCAGGAGACGGGGACGCGCACGATCAGGCCTTTCTACAGGGCGGCGAGGGGGCCGGTCCGGGATCAGGGCTCGACGGCGAACGCGCTGGTGAAGCGGATGTCGCCCTCCACCATGTCGCGCATGTCGGGCAGGCCGTTGCGGAACATCAGGGTGCGCTCGAGGCCCATCCCGAAGGCGAACCCGGAGTAGACCTCGGGGTCCACCCCGCAGGCGCGCAGGACGTTGGGGTCGACCATGCCGCAGCCGCCCCACTCGACCCAGCCGGCGCCGCCCTTCTTCTGCGGGAACCAGACGTCGGGCTCCGCGGAGGGCTCGGTGAACGGGAAGTACGACGGCCGCATCCGGATCCGCGAGTCCGGGCCGAACATCGCCCGGGCGAACGCGTCGAGCGTGCCCTTGAGGTGGGCCATGGTCAGGCCCTTGTCGACGGCGAGGCCCTCGACCTGGTGGAACACCGGGGTGTGGGTGGCGTCGAGCTCGTCGGTGCGGAACGTCCGCCCGGGGCAGACCACGTAGACCGGCAGGTCGCGCTCGAGCAGCGAACGGACCTGGACCGGCGACGTGTGGGTGCGCAGGACCTGCTTCGCCGCCGCCGGCTCGACGTGGAAGGTGTCCTGCATGGTGCGGGCCGGGTGGTCCGGCAGGAAGTTCAGCGCGTCGAAGTTGAACCACTCCGACTCGACCTCGGGGCCCTCGGCCACCTCCCAGCCCATCGCGACGAACACGTCGGCGATCCGCTCGGAGGTCTGGGTGAGCGGGTGGCGGCTGCCGCGCGGGTGCCGCTCGGTCGGCAGCGTGACGTCGACGGCCTCCTCCGCGAGCACGCGCTCGTCGCGCTCGGTGAGCAGCACCGCGTGGCGCGCGTCGTACGCGGCCTGCACCGCCAGCCGGGCCTCGTTGACCCGCTTGCCCGCGTCGGCCTTCGCCTGCGGAGGCAGCGACCCGATCTCGCGGCGGGCTAGCAGGACCGGCGAGCGGTCACCGAGGTGCGCGGGCTTCAGCGCGGTCAGCGCCTCGAGCGTCGTCGCGCCGGCGAACGCACTCGTCGCCTCGTCGCGCGCCGCCTCGAGGGTCTCGGGGGACAGCGCGGAGACCTGCTTCGG
>NZ_JBVPVA010000280.1:0-1236 GCF_055612215.1 Actinomycetospora sp.
CGGCGGTCCGGCCGGTCGGCCCGGACCGGGGCCACCCGCCGGAGGGCGCGGCGCTCCCGGGGCGGAGGGGTCCGGCCCGGGTCCGCGCTCAGTCCCCCGAGCGTCGATGACGGCCGCCCGAGCCCCGCAACATGACCGGCCGGGAGCCGCGTTCGGGTGCCGCACCGTCCTCGTCACGGAAGGAACGCCGTTGCAGGGTCCGGTCGGCGCGGCCGAAGCTACGCCGGACTTCGTCGTAAATCGGCGTCTGGGTCATGGCGCGCACCCTACGACGCGCGCACCACGCCACCCGCCCGGCCCTGACCACCCTGACGAGGGGTTTGTCAGGCCGCTGAGCAGGGGAAAGCCGCTCGGCGAGGGGTCGGCGGACGGCGCCGTGGCCACGGTGGAGATCCAGGGGAACCGGTACTCCACGCCATCGGACGAACTGTGTGACCCACCCGACACTCTGCGTCACCAGGAGGTCTCCCATCTACGGCAAGCGGCAGGACATGATCGTCCACGGGGAGGAGCCCTACAACGCCGAACCGCCGCGCGCCGCGCTGGCCGACCGGATGCTCACCCCGCTCGACGCCTTCTACTGCCGCAACCACGGACCGGTGCCCGAGCTCGACGCGGCCGCCTGGCGGCTGACCGTCGACGGGCTGGTCGACCGCCCGGCGTCGTGGACGCTCACGGCGCTGCGCGACCGGTTCGCGACCCACTCCGAGACCGCGACGCTGCAATGCGCGGGCAACCGCCGCGCCGGGCTGGTCGAGGTGCGCGACGTCCCCGGTGAGGCGCCCTGGGGACCGACCGCGACCGCCACCGCGGAGTGGACCGGAGTGCGCCTCGCCGACGTCCTCGAGGACGCGGGCGTGGACCCGGCGGCCACCGACGTCGCCTTCCTCGGCGTCGACGTCAGCGACGAGATCACGCCCCCGCAGGAGTTCGGCGGCTCGATCCCGCTGCGCAAGGCCCGGATGCCCGAGGTCCTGCTCGCCTGGGCGATGAACGGCGAGCCGCTCGCGCCGGTGCACGGCGCCCCGGTGCGCGTCGTGGTCCCGGGCTACATCGGCGCTCGAAGCGTCAAGTGGGTACAGCGCGTGACCGTGGCCGACGGCCCGTCGGAGAACTTCTTCCAGGCCTCGACCTACCGCCTGCTGCCGCCCGACGTCGATCCCGCGACCACGGGTCCCGGCGACGGTGTGCCGCTGGGGCTGGTCGCGGTGAACTCCGACTTCCTCGCCCCCGACG
>NZ_JBVPVA010000331.1:0-4060 GCF_055612215.1 Actinomycetospora sp.
CAGGCGCGTGACCTCGTCGAGCAGCGCCTCGACCCGGCCCGGCAGCCGGGCGCCGACGCCTGCGGCCTCGGCGGTCCAGGCGAGGACCTCCGACGGCGTGGGGACGACCAGCGGCCCTAGGCGAACGAGTGACATGGCACCCAGTCTGCTCGCCCCCGGTCGCGATCGGCGCGCGTCGCTGTCGGAAGCCGCCGGTGCCGTCGGCATGATCACCTGCCTACGGTCCCTCACCTGGACGGCCCGCGCTGCGCGCTCGGCAGATGATCATGGTTTCCGCGACGGCGCCCGAGGTCTCGCATTCCATGATCGATTGCCGCGTCAGCACGACGCCACGTCGCCCCCGGAGGCCGAGGATGTGCGCTCAGGCGTTCCGCGGGTGCACCGCTCCACGCGGACGCGGACGATCGAGGTCAGCGCCCCGCGAGCAGCAGCATCGCGTAGGCCGCGATCGACTGGGCGTCGGTGATCTCGCCGGCCCGCACCCGGTCCTCGAACTCGGTGCGCGTCACCCACGCGGTGCGCATGTCCGCCTCGGTCTCCTCGCGCTCGGGCGCGCCCGCGGTGAGCCCCGTCGCGAGGAAGGCCCGGCCGCGCTGCGAGGACAGGCCCGGGGCGACGTCGAGCAGGCCGAGCGGCTCCCAGTGCTCCGCGCGCAGGCCGGTCTCCTCGCGCAGCTCCCGCGCGGCGAGCTCCGCGGGGTCGGACTCCGCGCGGTCGGGCGCCGTGCCCTGCGGGAACTCCCAGCGGCGCAGGCCCAGGGGGTAGCGGAACTGCTCGACCAGCATCATCCGCGCCGCCGGGCCGTCCCCCTCCAGCGCGATGACCAGCGCGTAGTGCGGCTTGTCCACGACGCCGTAGATCCCCTCACCACCGCCGGGGCGCCGGAACGTGTCCTCCCGGACCGTCATCCAGGGGTTCTCGTACACCTGCCGGCTCGAGAGCGTCTCCACTCCGCCGATGATCCCCGCCGGGGCTCCCGATCGACCGTCCGGGCCGTCCCACGCTAGGCTGCGCGACCGAGCAGGGCGATTCTCCTCACCGCGGAACGGGAGCACGGCAGACACATGGTCAGCACAGTCATCGCCGAGGTCGTCGCCTTCCTGATCGTCCTGTACGTGCTCTACCGCTACGTCGTCCCGCCGCTGAAGACGATGACGGAGAAGCGCGAGAAGGAGATCGCCCAGCAGGTCGAGGACTCGCGCAAGGCCAAGGAGCGCCTGGAGGCGGCCGAGGCCGCGTACCGCGAGGCCGTCGAGAACGCCCAGAACGACGCCGCCCGCATCCGGGACGACGCGCGGGCCGACGCCCAGCGCATCGCCGACGAGATGCGCGAGAAGGCCGAGGAGGAGGTCGAGCGCCTCAAGCGGCGCGGCGAGGAGCAGCTCCAGAACGCCCGCGCGCAGGTGGTGCGCGACCTCAAGCGCGAGCTCGGCGGCCACTCCACGGAGCTGGCGAGCCAGCTGGTGCGCCAGGAGCTGGAGTCCGACCAGGCGAAGAAGGAGTCGGTGGACAACTTCATCGAGGAGCTGTCCCGGTCCGTGTCGCGGTGACCCCCCGACCCTGACGTGCGCCTCGTCATCGCCCGCTGCACCGTCGACTACGCGGGCCGCCTCACCGCGCACCTGCCCAGCGCGCTGCGCCTGCTCCTGGTCAAGGCCGACGGCTCGGTCAGCGTCCACGCCGACGATCGCGCCTACAAGCCGCTGAACTGGATGAGCCCGCCCTGTTGGCTCACCGAGGAGGACGGCACCGGGGACGTCAAGGGTGTGTGGACGGTCCGCAACAAGGCCGACGAGACGCTGACGATCACCCTCGAGGAGATCCAGCACGACTCGCAGCACGACCTCGGCGTCGATCCCGGCCTGGTCAAGGACGGCGTCGAGGCCCACCTGCAGGAGCTGCTCGCCGAGCACGTCCACACCCTCGGGGCGGGCTGGACGCTGGTGCGGCGCGAGTACCCCACCGCGATCGGCCCGGTCGACCTGCTCTGCCGCGACGACACCGGCACCTCGGTCGCCGTGGAGATCAAGCGGCGCGGGGAGATCGACGGCGTCGAGCAGCTCACCCGCTACCTCGAGCTGCTCAACCGGGACCCGCTGCTCGCTCCCGTCCAGGGCATCTTCGCCGCGCAGCAGATCAAGCCCCAGGCGCGCGTGCTCGCCACCGACCGCGGCATCCGCTGCGTGACGCTGGACTACGACGCGCTGCGCGGGATCGAGTCCGACGAGTTCCGGTTGTTCTGAAGCCTCGCGCCGTTGGTGTACCCGCCGGTAACGTGCACTTCATGACGAGCACGGCACCGAAGCCCGCCACCAGCCCCGAGACGACGGCGCCCCGGGACACGTTCGACTCGCTCGACCCGCGGGACGGTTCGGTCGTCGCCACCCATCCCCGGCACACCCCCGACCAGGTCGAGGCGGTCGTCGCGCGGGCGCGGGCCGTCGCGGGCTGGTGGGCCGACCTGGGCTTCGAGGGCCGCCGCACCCGCCTCGCCGCATGGCGCCGGCTGATCATCGAGCGCACCGACGAGCTCGCCGCCCTCGTCAGCCGCGAGACGGGCAAGCCCCTCGACGACGCCCGCATCGAGGTCGTCCTCGTCATCGACCACCTGCACTGGGCGGGCAAGCACGCGAAGGCCGCGCTGGGGCGCAAGCGGTTCGAGGCCGGTGCGCTCATGGTCAACCACCGGGCCACCATCGAGTACCGTCCGCTCGGCGTCATCGGCGTGCTCGGGCCGTGGAACTACCCGGTGTTCACCCCGATGGGCTCGATCGTCTACGCGCTCGCCGCGGGCAACGCCGTCGTCTTCAAGCCCTCCGAGCTGACGCCGACGGTGGGGAAGTGGCTCGTGGACTCCTTCGCCGAGGTGCTGCACCGCACCGACGGGCGAGGGGAGGGCCTGTTCGGGCTGGTCACCGGCGAGGGCGAGACCGGGGCCGCGCTGTGCCGCGCGGGCGTGGACAAGGTCGCCTTCACCGGCTCGACCGCCACCGCGAAGAAGGTCATGGCGACCTGCGCCGAGACGCTCACCCCGATCCTCGTGGAGTGCGGCGGCAAGGACGCGCTGCTCGTCGACCACGACGCCGACCTCGACGACGCGGCCGCGGCGGCCGTCTGGGGCGCGATGTCCAACGCCGGGCAGACCTGCGTCGGCGTGGAGCGGGTCTACGTCGTCGACTCCGTCGCCGAGGCGTTCCTCGACAAGGTGGCCCAGCGCGCCGCGAAGATCCAGCCCGGCGCCGGGCCGCGTTCGATCTACGGCCCGATCACGATGCCGAGCCAGATCGGGATCATCTCCGACCAGATCGACGACGCGCTCTCCCGCGGGGGACGGGCCGTGGTCGGCGGCCGGGACTCGGTGCGCGCGCCCTTCGTCGACCCGGTGGTGCTCGCCGACGTCCCCGAGGACTCGAGCGCGGTCACCGACGAGACGTTCGGGCCGACGGTCGTCGTGAACCGGGTCCGCGACATCGACGAGGCCGTCGAGCGGGCCAACGCCTCGCGCTACGGGCTCGGCGGGGCGGTGTTCGCGAAGAAGCGCGGCTACGAGATCGCGCGCAAGCTCCGCGTCGGGATGGTCTCGGTCAACGGCGTGATCGCGTTCGCGGCCATGCCCTCGCTGCCCTTCGGCGGCGTCGGCGACTCCGGCTTCGGGCGCATCCACGGCCGCGACGGCCTGCGGGAGTTCACCCGCGCGCTCGCGGTCTCCGAACGGCGCTTCAAGAGCATCAACGTGATGACGTTCGACCGGCCCGGGTGGGTCGTGAAGGCCATGACGGTGCTGGCCGGCCTGATCTACCGACGGAACCGGTAAAGCGGTCGGAGGGGTGCGTCACGGGCCCGGCTCGCAGGCTGGGGACCGTCGGGCGCACGTGACAGGATCGCCCGACCCCGGGCCGGTGAGGTCCCGGGGAGTCGACGAAGGGACAGGGGACGTGGCTCGCGAGTTCGCCCGGGTGGGTGTGGTCGGTCTGGGCACGATGGGCGCGGGCATCGTCGAGGTGTTCGCCCGCGCGGGCATCGAGGTCGTCGCGGCGGAGGTCGACGAGGCCGCGGCCGC
>NZ_JBVPVA010000366.1:0-18999 GCF_055612215.1 Actinomycetospora sp.
GCCGTACACCATCCCGCTCGACGGCCCGACCGGGAAGATGACGCTGGCCGCCGGGTGGAGCCCGTGGCGCCCCGCGCACATCCACCTGCTCGTCTCGGCCCCGGGCCACCGGACGCTGACCACCCAGCTGTTCTTCACCGGCGACCCCTACCTGGGCAACGACGTCGCCTCGGCCGACAAGCCGGAGCTCACCCTCGACCCGCAGTCCACCGGCAACGGCGACGAGGTGCGCTCCGACCGCGACTTCGTGCTCGAGCCCGAGAGCTGACGAGGACATCGTGGCCAAGAGCCGCCAGACCCTGACCAGTGACATCAACGTGATGCAGCGCGAGTCGGCGATGGCGATGGCGACCATCAGCAGCCTCGACGACGACGAGCTCGCCGCGCCGACCGCGTGCGAGGGATGGACCCGCGCGCACGTCATCGCTCATCTGGCGCACGACGCTGACGCCATGGCGAACCTCGCCCGGTGGGCCGTGACCGGTCAGGAGACGCCGGCGTACGAGTCGCGGGAGAAGCGCGACGCCGACCTCGAGGCGAGCGCGAAGCTGTCGGCCGCCGGACTCGCCGCAGCTCTGCAACAGGCCGACGCACGCCTGCTGGCGGCCGTCCGGGCACTCAAGGACGGGGTGCAGGTGGAGACGCTGCCGACCCTGCTCTCCGGCGAGATCGATGTCTACTCGCTCCCGGCTCGGCGCACGACGGAGGTCATCGTCCACCACGACGATCTCGGCACCACCTGGGAGTGGCACGAGGCCGATCCCGACGCGGTCCTCGACGCGATCGAGGAGTGCGTGCACCGGCTGCAGGGACATCCCGAGGGTCCGGGCCTGCAGATCATCGCCCGCGAAGGCGAGGAGTGGACCGTCGGCGACGGCTCGACCCGGATCGAGGGCTACTACGAGACCCTGCTGCCGTTCCTGGCGCGCGGGCAGGTGGGAGCCGGCCTGCGGTACGAGGGCGAGCTCCCCCGCCTTCCCCCCTGGTGAGCGACACGGCACTCGGCCAGTCCACCGCTCGCAGAAGACATCCCGTCCGGTCCTGGAACAGCCCTGCCCCTGCAGGAACCGCACCCCCCGCCGCGGCCGAGAAGATCGCCCCGCCGTCCACGGCGTCAGGGTGGGGGTGTCGTGGAGCCCGGACGTTCGTCGTCTCCTCGGTCGACGTCGGGGTGGACCCCGACGAGGCGCTCGAGGAGCCGGTGGCGCAGGGCGAGGCTGACCGCGACGAACCAGCCGACGAGCGCGACCGCCGGGACCTGCACGACGGGCGGGTCGGGGGCAGTGAGACCGAAGTAGGTCCGGGTCGCGGGCACGACCAGCACGATCGCGAAGGCGGCGAACAGTCCGAGCGCGAGCCAGAGCGGTCGTCGGTCGGGGCTGATCCCGGTCCACGCCGTGAAGAGCCGGTGCGGCGGCTCGAGGAACAGGATCAGGACGATCGCCGTGGTCGAGACGAACACCGACAGGCCCGACTGCGCCCCCAGGGTCGCCGACGCGGTGACGAACGTCGGGTCGGAGGCGGGCACACCGGTGTACTTCTCGAACAGCGCGATCGCGCCCGGGAAGTCCGCCTGGGTGAACCCGATGGTGATCTGGCGGTACAGGTAGGCGTACACCGCCGTCGCGAAACCGGCGGTCAGGATGCTGACCGGCAGGACGAACCGCGCGAGGGACACGAGCAGGTCGTCGCGCGGCTCGTCGGGACGGGCCCAGAGGGTGAGGAAGAACGTCGGCAGCCCGACGGTGAACAGGGTGAGGCCGACCTGGGTGGGGGTGTAGGGGAACCCGAGCCCGAGCAGGGTCACGGTGAGGATGACGAGCATCTGCGTGGCCACCCGGGCCAGGAACAGGTACATCGAGTTCCCGACGCCCGCGATGATGCGCCGGCCCTCGGTGCGCGCCGGGGGCAGCGTCGCGAAGGAGTCGTCGAGCAGGACGATGTCGGCGACGTCGCGGGTCACCGAGCTCCCCGAGCGCATGGCGACCCCGACATGGGCCCGCTTGAGCGCCCGGGCGTCGTTGACGCCGTCGCCGACCATGGCGACCTGGTGGTCGCGGCGGCGCAGCGAGTCGACGATCTGTTCCTTCTGTTCGGGGGCGATGCGACCGAACACGGCGTGGGTGTCGACGGCCTCGTCGAGGTCGGCTCCGGAGAGCGCGGCCAGGGCGGGCCCGGCGATCGCCGGGCCGTCGAGCCCGGCGCGGCGGGCCAGCGCAGCGACGGTGTCAGGGTCGTCGCCGGAGATCACCTTCACGGCGACCCCGTCGGCGGCGAAGCCCGCCAGCACCTCGCGGACTCCGTCGCGCAGCTCGTCGGCCAGGGCCACCATCGCGACGATGCGCAGAGGCGGCAGGTGGGGCTCGTCGTCCGCGTCGCGCAGCGGCCCGTCGGCGGTGGCGAGCAGGAGTACCCGCAACCCGCGGTCGGTGAGGACCCGGCGGACGACGTCGAGGGCCTCCACGGCGTCGGGGGCGGACGGTCGCAGGGCGCTGGGCGCGCCGAGCACCAGTGTCGGTCCGCCGTCGAGCGCGACCGCGCTCCAGCGCAGCGCCGAGCGGAACTCCACCTCGTCGGTCGTGGCCGCCCGCTCGCCAGGCAGCGACCCGTCGGCGGCGAGGGCGGCGGTCGTGGCGTTGGTCGCCGACACCGAGCGCGCGAAGGTCCCCAGCAGGCGGCGGGCCTCGTCGTCGGGAACCCCCGGGCCGGGGACGAGGTCGGTGAGGGCGAGCCGGCCGCTGGTCAGGGTGCCGGTCTTGTCGGTGCACACCACGTCGACCCGGCTGACGGCCTCGACCGCGTTGACCTGCTGCACCAGGGCGCCGCGACCCGCGATCCGGGCCGCGCCCACCGCGTAGGCCACCGCAATGAGGAAGAACAGCCCGTAGGGCACCAGGCCCGAGAGCACCGCGGAGGTCTGCACGAACCGCAGCACCGTGGAGCCCTCGAGCAGGGCCTGCGCCAGGATCGCCCCGCTCATCAGCACCACGAGCAGGATCAGCAGCCGCACCACGAGCTCGATCCGGGACTGCAGCGGGGTGAGCCCGGTCGTGTCGGCCCGCGCCGCGAGCGTGAGCCGACCCGCGTGGCTCTCCGCGCCCACCGCCTCGGCCCGCTGCAGCCCCTCGCCCCCGGAGCACGAACTGCCCGAGAGCAGCCGGTCTCCCACCGTCTTGCGGACCGGGTCGGACTCGCCGGTCAGCAGCGACTCGTCGGCCTCCAGGGTCGGCCGGTCCCCGCCACCGGTCACCGCCATCAGCGGCCCGTCGACCACGATCTGGTCACCGCGCCGCACGCGCACCACGTCGCCCTCGACCACGTCGGCGGGCATCACCTGCCGGTCGGCGTCGTCGCGGATCACCGTCACCGGCTCCCGGGCCAGCAGCTGGAGCCGGTCGAGCTGGCGCTTGGCGCGCAGCTCCTGGAACGCGGCGAGCGCGGCGTTGATGATGCCGAGCCCGACGCTGACCAGCGCGTCGCTGTACCGGCCGAGCACCAGCAGCGCGATCCCGATCGCGAACAGCGTGTTGTTGTAGAACGAGAACACCGTGGTGCGCAGGATGCGACCGGTGGTCCTGGACGACCCCGACACCGGGGTGTTCGCCCTCCCCCGCCGGGTGAGCTCGCGTGCCTCCTGCTCGGACAGCCCCGTGGGCAGGGACGTCGGTGGGGACGTCGACGACATGGGGTCCTTCCGTCGAAGGCAGGGACGACGAGGGTCTCGGACGAGCGGGAACCACGATCAGGTGGGGGCAGGATGTGGATCACCTTGGAGTCCTGGGGTAACGAGAGGACATGGTGAAGGTCGGAGTCCGGTAAGGAGCCCGGCGGGCGCCGCCACTCTTACCGAACTACGGCGTGGATCACGCATCGACTTCACGCACCGCGATCACGGTGGCGGACGACGGATCGGCCGCTGCGCCTCCCCCGGCCTGTCCCTCGCCGTCCGCGCCGCGCTGCACGACGCGGGGCTGCCGCGCCGACAGCCGCACGAGGAGGCGTTCGCCTTCTGAGCCACGCCGCGACCGAAGCGTCTCGAGCGGGGTCCTCCGTCGCATGGTCGGCGGGGTGCCTTCCGGTGGACGCGACTCATGAGCCGCCGGGCACCAGGTTCGGCTCGCGCTCGACGAACCGTCCGGGGAGGGCGATCGCGCAGGCGAGGCCGGCGACCAGCGCTGCGGCGAAGACGACGAGGACGACGCGGTGCTCGCCGAGAACCGTGGGCCGGTCGCCGGCGACGTCGACCAGACGTCCGAGGAGGGCGACCCCGACGACGCCGCCGAGATAGCGCATGGTCGAACCGATGCCCGCGGCGGCGCCACTGCGCTCACGCGGAACGGCGGTGAGCGACGCGCTCTGCGCCGCGGGTGTCGCCAGTCCGACCCCGGCACCGAGCAGCGCGAGCGGCAGGACCAGCGACCCCGGCGACGACAGATCGTCCGCGGCGAGAAGGCCCACCGCGACGAGGCAGGACATGGTCCCGCCCACTGCGACCGGTCGCGCCCCGATGCGGTCGCTGAGCCGTCCGGCCACCGGGGCGGCGAGGACCATCGCGGCCGTCATCGCGACGAGGAGCCGCCCGGTGGCCGCGGCGTCGACGGCGAGCAGCGCGTCGAGCACCTGCGGTAGTTCGAACAACAGCGTGTACATCACGAGGTTCTGGAGGGCCACGAGCAGCGACCCGGCGGTGAACGGTAGCGAGCCGAACAGCGCGAAGGCCACGACCGGGTCCTCGACCCGGCGCTCCCACCACACGAACAGCGCGAGCAGCGAGGCACACGTGGCGAGGAGGACCGCAGCGATCACCCCGCGGGTCTCCATGCCCAGGACGAGCGCGATCAGTGTCGCCGTGAGCAGGACCGCGCCGACCAGGTCGAACCGAGGGTGGCCGTGCGATTCGGCCGGCCGCCTGCGACCTGCCGCCAGCAGTGCCGCGAGACCGATCAGCGGGAGGTTGACCGCGAAGATGCTGGGCCAGCCGAGGACGCGGACGAGTTCGCCGCCGAC
Organism: Actinomycetospora sp.; assembly: GCF_055612215.1. Lineage (NCBI taxonomy): Bacteria > Bacillati > Actinomycetota > Actinomycetes > Pseudonocardiales > Pseudonocardiaceae > Actinomycetospora > Actinomycetospora sp. The sequence goes on from NZ_JBVPVA010000366.1 coordinate 5,008, forward strand.
CACCGGGCCGATGCCCGCCGCCAGCGACATCACCGCCCCGAACATGCCGAAGGCCCGACCGCGGCGCGGCGGCGGGACCTCGATCCGCAACAGGGCCACGGTGGCCGGCACGATCGCGGCGCCGCCTGCGGCCATCAGCACGCGGGCCACGGCGAGCACGCCCAGCGTCCAGGCCACCATTCCGAGCACGGCACCGATGACCATCAGCACCTCGCCGAGGGCGAGGACCCGCCAATGGCCCAGGCGGTCGCCGAGCTTGCCGCCGGGGCTCTGGAGCACGATCGCGGCCACGAGGTAGCTCGCCACGACGGCCTGCGCCGCCGTCCCTGGTGCCCGGGCGAACTCGCGCGCGATGTCGGGCAGTGCCACCGCGATCATGGTGGAGTTGAGCGGCAGCAACGAGGAGGCGAGCAGGGCCGCCCCCAGAGCGCGCCGCGACCCGGGCTCAGCCACCGGTGATCGGTCGTCGCTGCAGGAGGGAGACCGCGCCCCCGGTGAAGGCGAACTCGATGTCGTGGTCGCCGGTGCCGTAGACGGAGTCGCACGCCTCGGCGAGGGCGTGGAGCGCGGCGAGCTGCGCGTCGTCGAGGCAGGGCGTGTGCACGGCCGGTCCGGCCACCGCGACCTCCTCGGTCCCGCCCGGACCGGCGCGCACGGCGACGTCCTTCTCGCCGGACGACCGTTCGATCACGTGGCCCCGGGCGTCGAGCCGGTACCGGTCCGGGACGACCAGACCCGCGACGACGGCCTCACCCAGGCCCCAGCTCGCCTCGATCACCCGCTCCGCGGCACCGGTGACGGGGTTGCGGGTGAAGAGCACCCCGGCCACATCCGCCGGGACGAGCTCCTGGACCACGATGCCCATCCGGCACGAGGCGAGACCGAGTCGGCCGCGGTAAGCCCGCGCACCGGGCGCGGCGCCGGAGGCGTGCACGCGGCGCACGGCCGCGACGACGGCGTCGGGCCGGTACACGCCGAGGACGGTGCAGTGGGCGCCGGCGAAGCTGGCCAGACCGGAGTCCTCGCCGACCGCGCTGGACCGCACGGCACGCGGGCTGCCCCCGGCACAGGCTGTGCGCAGCGCCGGGAGGACGTCCGGGTCCGCGCGGACCACCGCGTCGACCGTGTCGACGGACAACGCGAACCCGGTCGGCACGGGAAGTCCGGCGCGGGCGGCCACCGCGAGCGACGCCGCCTTGCCGCCGAACGCCGCGGGGTCGGTGGCCTCGAGGAGCGGGGTCAGTGGGCCCATGCCGATCTCACTGCACCAACCGCACCTCGCCGGTCGTCCCGTCCACCCGCACACGGGCACCGTCCGGGATGAGCCGGGTGGCCTCGCGGGTCCCCACGACGCCGGGGATCCCGTACTCCCGCGCCACGATCGCCGCGTGGCTGAGCTGGCCGCCCCGATCGGTGACGATCGCGCCGAGCAGCGGGAGGACGACGGTGAAGTAGGGCGAGGTGGCACGGGTGACCAAGACGTCCCCGTGCCGCACGCGGTCGAAGTCGGTGCCGTCCGCGACCAGCCGGGCCGGCCCTTCGTAGACGCCGCTGTTGACCGCGAGCCCGCGGAGCACCGTCGCGGAGTTGGGGGTGTCGGGGACTCCGAACAGGTTGGCCATCGCGGCGTCCATCGCGAGCGCGCCGCGCCGGGCCGGCTCCGGCACCGCCTCCGGCGGCGGGGGCGGCGAGGGCGGCGGCCCGATGATTGGTGGCGCGTCGTCCACGGTCAGCGTCGTGCGCCGTCGGACGCGCGCCGCCACCTCGTCCCTGCTCGGCCCCGCGTCACCGCGCAGCAGCGCCGCGAGTTCGGCCGCGTCCGCGTCGACGGCGTGTTCCGGGTCGGCGAGCGCGCCGCGCTCGGCGAGGCGGCGTCCGGTCTCGAGCAGGGCGCGGCGGGCCAGACCGACGGCCCACCCGTCGGAGTAGTTGGCCCGCTCGTCGCGGAGCCGGTTGACGAGTCGCGCCTCGTGCAGACGATCGTCGAACTCGGCGAGGTGCTCGGCGGGCACCCGCGCGCGGATCGAGGTCAACGCGGCGTCCCCGTCGTCCCCGGGCCCGGACTTCCGGTGCGCGACGGCCGCCCGGATCGCTCCGACCACCATCGCCGGCAACTCGCCCGCGGACGGCTCTCCGACGTCGTAGCCGATCGACCGGTAGCGAACGGCGTCGAGATACGCCTGCGCGGCCGGACCGGCGTCGGGGTCGGCGGTGAGGGCGTGCAGCACCGCCGCCGGGTCGTCGGGCGACGCGAGGACCGCTCGGCCACTCTCGGAGGCGGCGACGGCGTCGGCCAGCGCGTCCAGCTCGGCGGTGGCGAATCCGGCGGAGATGGCCGAGGTACCGCGCAGCAGCCCCATCAGTTCCCCGGCCGTCGCACCCGTCCACTCCAGGGCACCGGCGAGGAAGTCCCCGGTCGCCATCAGCGAGGGCGCGCTGTAGCGGTGGTGCAGTTCGATCATCGCCTCGAGGTGGTCCTGGCACCGCCCGACGTGTGCGGCCAGTTCCTCGTCCGACAGCTCCGTCGGATCGACCCCCTGCACGGCCAGGTGGGCGGCGACCGCGTCGGGCTTGACGACCTCGTCCCAGTGGGTGAGGTCCTCCCGCCAGAACCGCTCGGTGAACGCCCGATCCGACGTCGCGATCCGCGCACGCATCTGCTCAGGAGTCGCCGACCCGCGGAAGCCGTACGGGAGACGCTGCGCGTACATGAACCCGCCGATCACCGCGACGTCGTAGCGGCCGAGCAGCAGCCCGTAGCGCGCCAACCCCTCGGCGAACCCGCGCGGGAAACCGGACACGAGCGGGGACCGCGTGAACCACGTGATCGGCCTGCTGTTGTGGGTGGTGTCCAGCTCCCACGTGCCCTCGTTGGGTGGCTCGAACGTCTCGTCGTCCACGGTGGTCCCTCCACTCGGTCCGACCCGGCACCACGCGGCGGTGCGGTCGGGTCTCCGCTGCGCCGGCACGGCCGCCACCTGCGTCGTCGACCATCGTGACCTCGCGCCGGATCGTCCAGCATGGCGGTGACACCCTGCTACTGCACTAGTCCGAACAGGTTGCCTTCCAACGCCTTCTTCGCACACGGGTCCGTGGGGTCGGCGGCCCGGACGACAGAATGCTCCACTGCGTGACCACGGTGTCGGGTGGCGACCACTTCCATCGGCCTATTCATTCCGAGGTGGAGCCCCTCCCGGGGCGGGAGCGCGGCCCCGACTCGCGCCGCAGGGTGATGAACTCCAGGCCCGCGCGGAGCGATCAGCCGCGCACCGGTACCGCGTCGTGGCGGCTCGCCTCGCGGAGCACCCCCACCAGGCACGCGACGTAGCAGGCGCTCTCGCCAATGGCATAGGCCAGACACGTCAGGAGGAAGTCGCCGGTGAGCAGCGCCGTGCCCACGACGGCGGACAGCGCGACCCCGGCCCGCACCACCTGCAGCCGGAAGAGCACGGCCTGGCGGTCGACCATGATCAGGAACGGGGCGAGCGGAGCGGCGGTGATCTGCAGGGCGAACGGAACCGCGAGGATCGCGGCCACCACGCCGACGGTCGCGTAGTCCGCGCCGAGCACCCACGCCGCACCCCGGGGTGCGAGCACGATCAGGGCCACGGCCAGCAGCGACGAGAGCGATCCCAGCACCGCCATCTGCCGCAGCATCGTCCGACGGAGGGCGCCGTGCGGCTCGCGGACGTGCGGGGCCAGCAGACTCTGCGACACCTGCCCCAGCGCCTGCCCGAGCAGGCTGGTCGGCGCACCGGCGACGCGTTGTGCGACGCCGACGTACCCCGCGGCCACCACCCCGAAGAGCGGTGTCGTCAGCAGCGTCAGGGTCTGCATCGAGAGCACCCAGATCGACTGTGATCCGACGGAGAGCAACGAACCGCGGAGCGAGAGGGACGACCGGCCCGGCGGCGGAGCCGACACCGGGGTCCAGGTGAGGGCGATCGCCAGCAGGCGCCCGAGCAGCACCCCCAGCGCGATCACCACCGCGGAGCCGGTCAGCAGCGCGCCGCCCACCTGCAGGGCCGCCCCCAGCAGGCCGCCGAGCAGATTGCGCACCGCGAGCGCCGAGCGGCGCCCGCCGTGGATGAGGACGGCGTTGTCGAGCACCGTCCCCCCGTAGGCGAGCAGCAGGATCGCCGCCGACAGCGACACCGTGGCCACCCCCCTGCTCCCGAGCAGCCCGGCGACCGCGGCCACCCCGAGCACGAGCACCACCACGACGGCCAGCGCCACGAGGCCGACCCGCCGCAGGCCCGCCACCTCGCCGGGCGAGCGAGCCACCGGGATCCGGAACTCGAGGCAGAGGGTGGCGGCGGGCTGGAGGACCACGCTGATCGCGGCGCCCACCTGGAACAGCCCCATCTCGGCCGGCGCGAGCAGGCGGGCGAGCGCCACGACCGCCACCACGAGACAGAGTTGGCCCACCGCCTGGGCGAGCAGGAGGCGCGCGAGGGCTCCCCTCACGTGAGCTCGTCGAGCGCCCGTCGCACCCGCGCGCCGACGGTGTCCCAGTCGTGGGTCCTCGTCCACGCCGCGGGCATGCGCAGCGGCGAACGGTCCGCGACCACCTTCTCCATGGCCACCGCCCACTCCTCGGCGTCCGCGACCGCTTCGACGGCGACGCCCTCCCCGGCGGCGATCTCGGCGACCGAGACGCAGTGGGCCCAGTGGACCACCCGGGTGCCGCACGACATCGCCTCGAGGGCCGGCAGCCCGAAGCCCTCCTCCCGCGACGGCATGACCAGGCCGGCCGCGCCGCGGTAGAGCCGGGCGAGCTGGTGGTCGGTGAGGCCGGTACGCACCTCCACCCGCTCGGCGACGCCCGCGCCGACGGCCGAGCGCCGCATCTGGGTCGGGGACGGTCCGACGACGACCAGACCGAGGTCCGGGCAGCGGGCGAGGGCAGCGAACACGACCTCGACGTTCTTGTGGGCCTTCGCGTTGCTGACCAGGACGACGGTCGCGCGGGCGAACACCTCGGCGTCGTCGGAGGGCGTGAAGGCCGCGGAGCAGCCGTTGCCGACCACGTCGACCTCGACGTGGCCCGCCCGCCGACCCAGCCAGTCCGAGATGGCCGCGCGTGAGGTCTCGGAGACCGTGAGGACCTTCCCGGCGCGCAGGATCCTCGGCGCCACCACGCGCTCGTAGTAGAGGGTCTTCAGCCGCGAGCCCTCGTGCAGGTGGATGAGGTCGTGCACGGTCAGGAGCTGGACGGCCCGCGACACGCCTGCGTTCGGGCCCGGCACGTAGACGACGTCCCGGGACGACGGACGCCACCGGCCGGGCCGCACACAGTCGAAGGGGGCCGTGGCCGACCCCCGCACCGGCAGCCGTCGCACGCCGGCGGGCAGCCGGGACACCACCTCGCGCGAGAACCGCGCGATGCCGTGGGCGCCGGCACTGCGGTCGTCGACGTAGATCACGACGCCGCCGCGCTCCGGTCGGGCGCCGGCCGGGTGCCGGCGAGGATCGACAGCACGAGGGCGCCCCCGAGCACGGCCACCAGCAGGAACACGAGGATCCCCTGGCTGAAGAGATAGGTGCGCCAGAGCTCGGCGACGCCGTACCCCACGACCCCCGCGCCCGCGGCCGCCACCGATCGGTACTGCCCGAGGTGGCCGAGGAGCAGTCCGACGACGCCGCTGGTGAGGGCGAGGCCGAACAGGCCCCAGTAGCCGTAGTCGGACAGGACGTCGGCGACCGCGGAGTTGGTGGTGAGGGAATCGGCGACGTCGACCGTCGCGGCGTACCGCTGCCCGCCGCGGGGCAGCGACGAGGTCGAGAACGAGAAGCCGGTCTCCTGCGCGCGCCGGGCGGCGTCGTCGTCGGGGGACTGCTCGGTGGCCGCAGGATCACGGAGGAAGGTCGGCACCCACAGCGCCGCCGCGTGGGAGGCGGGGTACTGGTCGGGATAGCGGCCGGACGCGATCGCGTCGGCCACCCCGAGCGAGACCTGGAACGGGCTGCCGACGTAGGTCAGCAGCTGGTAGGCGCTGGCGCCGAGCGAGCTGTCGACCCCGTGCGCGCGGTAGTAGTTCTCGTTGCGCAGCGAGTTGAGCAGGGTCAGCGCGGCGAGGAGCACCACGACGGTGACCGCCACCGCCCGTACGGGCACGCGCGCGTCGGGATGGCGGGCCCGGTGGAGGAAGGCGAAGACGACGACCGCCATGAGGAGCGCGAGGCGCGAGGCGAACAGGGCGTCGACCGCGAGCAGGAGGGCGCTCCACACGACTTCGGGCAGCCGGAGGACCCGACGTCGCCACAGGTGCACCCCCACCGGGAGCGCGACGGCGGCGGCGTAGCGCAGCGTCGCGACCCCGGCCTCGCCCCCGAGTGCCGCCGTCAGGTCGTTGCCCGTGCCGCCCCCCAGCGCCCCCAGCACGTCCACGGTGGCGGCCGCGCGCGCCAGCGAGTAGCCGACGCCGAGGGTCGCGAGGCCCCACAACAGACGGAAGAGTCGCCGTTCGAGGGCCGGGTCGCTCTCGTAGCGGGCGAGCGAGGCCAGTGGGGCCGTCGCCGCCCCGAGGCGGTGGCCGAGCACCAGGACGGTCGCGCACAGCAGGTACCAGGCCACGAGCACGCCCAGGCCGCCGGGCGCGAGCTCGGAGCGGCGGGCGAATCCTCGCAGCGCGGTCGACGAGCCGGGCACCGACCAGGCCACGAGACTCGCCGCGACGGGGGCGAGCAGGAGCACGGCCGGGTGCAGGACGCGACGCAGCAGCATCACGGACCACGGACGGCCCTGACCACCGCGGCGGTCAGGGCCTGGTCGAACAGCGGCGCGTCGAACCGCCGGGCGTGCTCGGCCACCGACGACCGGGAGCAGGCGCTCGCCGTCTCCACCCCGGAGCGCAACGAGGCCGCGGAGGCCGGATCGACGATCGCGCCCACGGGGCGTCCGGCCAGCGTCTCCCGGGCCCCGCCCTCGACGTTGACCACCACTGGGGTGCCGCAGGCCATCGCCTCGACCGGCATGATCCCGAAGTCCTCGACCGACGGGAAGACGAAGACCAGGGCGCGCTGGTAGAGGGTGTAGAGCAGCGCGTCCGAGGGATCGGTGACGATGTGCACCGGTACCCGGGCGCCGGCGGCGAGGCCGCGCAGCCGGGCCTCCTCGGGACCGCCACCGGCCAGCACGACGGGCAGACCGGCGGCTTCGCCCGCCCTGATGACGAGGTCGAGGCGCTTGTAGCGGACGAAGCGCGACGCACCGAGCACGTAGGTCGCCGGGAGGTCCCGCACCCGTGCGGTCTCGGGGCCGTCGAGGTGGACGCGCCAGTCGCCGACCGCGGCGAGGGCCGCGACCTCGACCGGTGGGTGGATGACCTGCGCCGTCCGGCTCCACGTGCGCTCGATCCGCCGCGCCACGTAGTGGCTGTTGGCGATGAGGGTGTGCGCCTCGGCGGCCTTGCGGCGGTCGATCGCCCGGAGCAGCGGGCCGGCCGCGCGGGCCGCGTGCCCGCCGCCGCGGGCGTCGAGGTCGGGTTCCCAGACGTAGCGGGCGGGAGTGTGGACGTAGAGCACCTTCCGCATCCCGGGTGAGCAGGAGAAGCGGACGTGGTGCGCGAAGCTGTGCGAGCTCACCACCGCCCAGTCGTAGGCCCCTCGCATCTGGTGGGCCCAGGCCAGGGGCATGAGCGGCAGGGCGAGCTCCTTGTGGTGGCGCAGCGGGGTGCGCGCGAGCCACGTCTCGCGGGTGGTGCGGCCGGGGTAGCGCCCGCCACCGCCGCTGTCGTCCCAGAGGCTGAGCACGTCGGCGCCGGGGAAGTCGGCGACGATATGGTCGAAGACCCGCTCCGAGCCGCCGGTGCGCGCCAGCCACTCGTGCACCAGCACTCCCCGTCCGGGCAGCTCGCCGGCAGGCGCCGGAGCGGGCGCGAAGGGTCGGGTCTGCGTGTCAACGACCATGCGACGGCTTCCGATCGTGGAGGGGCGCGCCCACGCCGGCAGCGCGCCGCACCCCGGGGGACGGTCCAGGAGAGGCGTGCAGTCCCGGAGCGGCGGCCGGGAGGTCCGGCACCTCGGCCGCGGCGGGGAGGTCGCCGTAGCCGCCCCGGTCGGCCGGGGCCTCGCGGGCCGGCGCCAGCGTGAGGACGACGCCGAGCGCCCGCGCCGACACGGCACGCAGGATCCCCGCCGACTGGGCGAGCCTCGTGCCCGAGGTGCTGCCCCACCGACAGAGCAGCAGGACCCCGTCGACCAGGGGCACCACCGCCGCCGCGTCACTGACGGTGAGCAGGGGTGCGGTGTCGAGGACGACGTGGTGGTACCGGGCGCGTGCCTCGGCGAGCACGACCTGCATCCGGTGGGAGGCGAGCAGCTCGCCCGGGGTCGGCACGAGCGGCCCGCTGGTCAGGACCGCAGCTCCGTGGACGGTGCGCTGGACCGCGTCGGCGAGGTCGACCCGCCCCGCCAGCACCGTGGTGAGACCGACGGTCCGCTCGAGGCCGAGCCGATCGGCGATGCCGGGCCGTCGCAGGTCGGCCTCGACGAGTAACACCTCGTCACCGCCGGCGGCGAGTGCGACGGCGAGGTCGCAGGCCACCGTCGTCTTGCCCTCCGCCGGTACCGAACTGGCCACGGCCAGCACCCGGGGCGGGTCGTCGACGTCGAGGTACTGCAGGTTGGTGAGCAGCCGCCGAACGGCCTCGGCCGTCGGTGAGGACGGCAGGTCCCGGGTCGGCACGACGCCCGTGGGCGCGGACCGCTCGACGAACGTGGTGGCCAGGAGCGGAAGGTCGACGGCTCCGGCGAGCGCGCGCGTCGAGCGCACCGAGGTGTCGGTCGCGTGGCGCAACAGCGCCAAGGCTGCTCCGGTGACCAGACCGGCGAGCAGGCCGAAGGCGACCACGACCGGCCAGGTGGGGCTCGTGCGCTCCGCGGTGTCCGCGGGCTGGACCACGCGCACCGTCACCGGCGGCGTCGCGCCGGCGCGCAGCGGCCGCTCCAGCTCGTCGACGGCGGCCGGGAACACCCGCCCGACGGCGTTGACCACGGCCACCGACTCCTGCGGGTCCCCGGTGGCGGCGGTGACGTCGAGCAGCACCGAGTCCTGCTCGCTGGACGCCGAGAGCTGCTCGGCCAGTGCGGCGGGGGACGTCCGCAGGCCCAGGTCACCGATCACCGCCCTGGTGATCCGCGGACGGGTCACCAGCTCGACGTAGGAGATGATGCGGGCCTGGGAGAGCTGCGCGCCCTCGTAGGCGTCGGTGGCGTTCTGGTCGGTCTGCGCCGAGACGTACATGGAGATCGTCGCGCTGTAGGTCGGCGGCACCAGCAGCACGACCAGCAGGGCAGCGCCCAGCCCCACGACGAGCCCCGACGCGACGACGACCAGTCGCTCACGGAGGATCCGGGCGTAGTCGAGCACCGTCACGTGACCCGCCCCCCTGCCCGCGGCACCGACCTACCGGCCTCCGCCACGGAGCACCTCTCCCCCGGTCCGGAGCAGGACCTTGACGTCGAGCCAGATCGACCAGTTCTCGATGTAGTAGTTGTCGAAGCGGGCGCGGTCGTCGATCGGGGTGTCGCCTCGCAGGCCGCTGACCTGGGCGAGCCCGGTGAGTCCGACGCGGACGCGGTGGCGCTGGGCGTAGCTGCCGTACTGCTCGGAGAACTTCTCGACGAAGTGCGGTCGCTCGGGACGTGGCCCGACCAGCGCCATGTCGCCGCGCAGCACGTTCCACAGCTGCGGCAGCTCGTCGAGCGAGCTGCGGCGGAGGAACCGGCCGAGCGGACTCATCCGGTCGTCCTGGGCGATGGACCACTGCGTGGCCGCTTCCGCCGGGGTCGCCGGCCTCATCGAACGGAACTTCAGGCACTCGAAGAGTCGCCCGTCCCGGCCGACCCGCTGCTGGTGGAAGATCACCCCGGGGCCGCCGTCGATCCGGACGGCCAGGGCGCAGGCCGCGAGCACCGGGGAGAGCAGGACCAGCCCGAGCAGGGCGAGGAGCAGGCCGATGACCCGCTTCGCGGTCCACGCGAGCCCGGAGAGATACACCTTCCGGATACGCATGATCGAGATGGAGCCGATGTGGTCGGCCTCCCCGAACCGGGTCTGGAAAGCGTGCATCCGGGGGACGACGAGCAGGTCGCAGGACCCGCAGGCGGGGGTGCGGACGATGGCCTGGAGCTCGTCCTCGTCGACGCTCCCGTCCGCGATGATCAGGACCTTCGCGCCGTACACGGCCACGAGGGGCCCGAGGCACGACACCGCTCCGAGGTGCCGCGCGACCGACGAGGCCTGGCACCGGGCACCGTCGTCGACGAACCCGACGACCTCGAGTCCGTAGCGCGGGTACCGCCCGATCAGGGTCGCGAGGTCGGCGGCGGTCGTGCCCCCGCCGACGATCACAGTACGACGGGCGATGAGGAGGCGACGACGTGCCGAGAGGACGATCGCCGTGCTCACGAAGCGCCCCACGAGGAAGAACGCGACGGCAGGCACGGCGAGTCGGAGGAAATCGGTGCCGACATCGGTCGTCGGGACCGCGGCGTCGGACCAGGGGTGGAACAGCGAGAGGGCGGTCCCCACCACCGCGATGACGGCGAGGAGGCGGACCAGGAGGTACGGGAGCTCGTCGAGCACACTGAGGTGGAGCTTGGCCCGGTGGCGCCCACCGCTGAAGCAGAGCCACAGGACCAGTCCGGTCATCAGCAGGAGGGCGCCGACGTAGCGCGGGTCCGTGACCACGGGCGACATCAGGGCCACGGCGTCGACCGGCAGGACGATCATCCAGGCCCAGAAGCCGTGTGAGGACCACAGCCCGGTGGTCCGGGGCGACGGCGCCGGTCCGTGCGGGACAGCGGGCGGGGGCGGCCGCTGCTCGGACACCTGCGCGGACGACGCGCGCGCGGGGCCGGTATCGCTCGCCTCGACGCCACTGACCGCTCGCATCACCGACCGAACGTAAGCCGAAAGAGCAGCCGATTAGCTCTTTCGGTCCAAGGTCAGCCAGATGTGATGTCTTTCCGCTCCTTGAATCACTTCCCCGAATTCGACCACGCCGACCGAGTAACGGGAACGGCCGCCGTGGCGAATGTCCCAGTGAACAGCACGTGCAGTAACGGATCTGTCACGGCCGGGAGCAGGAGGCCACGGGTGGACGACGGTCAAGCGGTGGCCGCTGCTCGGGTCCCGGGCCGGGACGCGACGGACCCGTCGCACCCGACGTGGTGCCAGTTCGACGCGCCCGGCGACCTGGGCGGCGTCGAGCACCACTCTCGCCTCCTCGCCTGGCGATCGACCTACCTGTCGGGTGTCGTCGTGACCGGATGGCTGCGCCGCGTCCGGTACGAGGACGGCAGCGAGGAGACCCCGGCCGTGGTCCTGGAGGTCGACAACCCCGAGCACCCGGGCGAGATCGCGCTGAGCGCGGACGACCTCGGCTCGCTCGCCGAGCACCTGATGGCCCTGCGCGCCGCGCTCGGCGGATGACCGCGGCCCGCCCTCAGCTCTCCGAGGCGTTGTCCGTCGTCGTGCGCCCGCCGTCCGGGGGGTCGACGGTCCGCTGGCGGCCCTCGTTCGCGATGCGGAACTGCTTCGCCAACTCCACCACCGCCCGCCACTGGTCGTCGGTGAGGTGGTGGAAGTCGTCCGGCAGCGCGCGCACCCGGTGGGCCGGGCGGTTGATCTCGGCGAGCACCGTGTTGTAGTCCAGGTCCAGCGCCGCGCACAGCGGTCTGATCGTGTCGTAGCGCGAGTGCGAGACCCGGCTCTTGAGCACGTTGTGGACGGTGCCCTCGGAGACCGGGTCGCCGAGGTCCGCGGTCAGGCGCGCGAGCTGCTTGATGTTCACCCCGCGTCGAAGCATCGCCTCTCGGACGATCTCGCCCAGACTCCGCTCCACGGGGCCGCACCCTACGGTGTGCCGGGCGATGGCCGCACACCGAGAGTCGCGGACTGGTACCGCCGCGCAGGTGAACCTCACTCCGACGGTATCTGGAGCCGAGCACCGCTCACTGCGCGTGCGCGATCTGATGTGTTTGCGTCACCTGTTTGAACATCTGCGTCTGTTCGGACTAGGCGGGCGAGCGCTCCACCGGGCCGTCCTCGACGACCGGGTCCGGGGCGAGGTCCGGCCCGGGCGCCACCGGCGGAGCGGCCCCGGCCGGGAGGACGCGTCCGCGGCCGCTGACCTTCGCGACCCGGAGGGCGTCGTCGGCGGCACGGTAGAGGTCCTCGAAGCCCGTGCCGTCGCGACCCTGCTCGGCCACGCCGGCGCTGGCCGCGATGGCCACCCGGTGCCCGTCCACCTCGTGCGGGACCGCCGCCAGAGCGCGGAGCACGCCGGCCAGACGGGCGACCGCGTCCTCGCGGCCCATCCCGAACATCGCCACCACGAACTCCTCGCCGCCGATCCGAGCGATCGCGTCCTCCCCGCGGAACGACTCCTGCAGGTGGACAGCCACCCGGCACAGGGTCTGGTCGCCGACCGCGTGGCCGTGGCGGTCGTTGATCTCCTTGAAGTGGTCGAGGTCCACCACCGAGAACGACAGCGGCGTCCGGTGGCGCGCCGCGAGGAGCAGCAGGCGGTCGAGATCGCGCTCCAGCCGGCGGCGATTCGCCAGGCCCGTCAGGGGGTCGGTCTCGGCCAGGTGCGCGAGACTGCGCCGCAACGCGAGGTTGTCGCCGAAGAGCACACCCTGGCGCGTACCGAAGACCACCAGCAGGACCACGCCGAGCACGACGTCGAGCCAGTGCCGGATGCCCACCCAGACGCCGGTGACCACCGCGAGGCCCACGACGAGGTTCACCAGGACGTCGCCCAGCCGGCTGTCGGCCGCCGCGCGCAGGGCGCCCGTGCCCGGTGCACGCGCCGAGAACGTCAGGGCGGCGAGGGCGATCAGCAGGTAGCCCCCGATCCACCCCAGGTCGAACGGTGTCCCGGTGTGGAAGTCGGAGCGGGCCTGCAGGAGGGCATAGGCCGTGTCCTCGACCGCGTACACCAGGAGTCCGCAGGCCAGGAGCACCAGGTCCGCCCGCCGACGACTGGGGCTCCTGGTCAGGAGCAGCAGAGCAAGACTGGCCAGCAGGACGTCGCCCAGCGGATAGACGCTGAGCAGGAGGGCGCCGAGCTCCGGCCCGAGGCGGGCGAACAATTCCTGGAGGACCAGGACATTGCTCAGGTACAGCAGCGAGCACCCGATCAGGAGGCCGTCCAGGAGCAGACGCACGCGGTCGTTCTTGACCCGGCTCCCGGCCGGGAAGCGCAGCAGGCCCGCGGCGGCCAGGACGAGTGCGGCCACGAAGAACAGGTCGCTGACGGTGGGGAACGGCTTCACGGGTTCGAGGCTCTGCACGAACCAGACGACGTTGCCGATCGTCCATGCCGCGCCCATGGCGGCGAAGAGGCACCATGCCCGGCGCAGGGCTCCCGTGGTCCTGGACGCGGTGTACAGGCAGCACACGGCCGCGGCCGACCCGCTCACCAGGAACAACCAGTTGCTGACCAGCAACTTCTCCCGGGCATCGGTCCAACTCACCGTGAGCAGGATCGCCCCGGTCGCGAACAGGACGAGCGCGACCACGACGGCGGCACCGAAGACGCGCGGAGAGCCCGCTCCCCCGGCCGGGGGCGCCGTGGAGTTCCCCGTCCCCTCCAGCGACGCGCACATCACCCCTCCGAACCCGCGACCCTGGTGAGCCGGCGAGTGACCCGGGACGCACAGTGATAATGCGTCATTGCGATCGCGGCGTCGTCGTCACATGGGTGGGACCTCTGATCACTCGCAAGGCCCGCACGGAACCGTCCGGGGACCCGTCGCTCGTCGAGCCTCCGGGGACCACCGACCGGCGTCCGACCGGGTTCTCACGGCCGGCCCGGAGCCCCCGGTCACCCGGGTGCGACTCCTGTGGCACAGAAGGAGTAACAGAGAGTTCGACGAGCGACCAATTGTTAGGCTCAATGGGTGACCTAGAGGCCACCGATGCATGTCTACTGTCGAGTATGGCTACTATGCGAACACGAGCTTCGTTGAGGCTTCAGG
>NZ_JBVPVA010000513.1:0-13694 GCF_055612215.1 Actinomycetospora sp.
GGCCGTTCCCGACCGGCCGACCCGCGGCCGGGCCCCCGTCGGCGGGATTCCACCCGCCGTCGTTCCCGCCGCCACCCGAGCGCACCCAGATCGTGCCCGGCGCCCTCGCCGGTCGGCGTCCGTCGCCGCCCGTGCCCGCCGTGCACACGACGCCGCCGTGGGTGGAGCGCGGGCCCGACCGGGCGGACCGCCCGCCGTCGGGGATGCAGGGGTCGGAGGTCTTCCTCGGCAGGCGCCGGGATCTCGCGTCCGTCATCGGCACGGCGGCCGTCGTGGTCGTCGTGATCCTGATCCTCGTCCTGTCCTTCACCCTCGGCTGATCCCGGCCCGGGCGCACTAGGCTCCGGCGCCGTGGCCACCCTGGTGACGTTCCACGCCCACCCCGACGACGAGTGCATCGCGTGCGGCGGTGTCATGCGCGCCGCGGCGGACGCGGGGCACCGGGTCGTCCTCGTCGTCGCCACCGGCGGGGAGCACGGCGAGATCGTCGCGGACGTCCTCGCGCCCGGGCAGACCCTGGGCGAGCGCCGGTACGAGGAGACGATGGAGGCGGCGCGCGTCCTCGGCGTCGCCCGGACCGAGTTCCTCGGCTACGTCGACTCCGGGATGGTGGGCACCGAGACCAACGCCGCACCCGGCGCGTTCGCCGGCGCCGACGTCGAGGAGGCCGCGCAGAAACTCGCGGTGATCCTGCGCGAGGAGGCCGCCGACGTCCTGACCGTCTACGACGAGCGCGGCGGCTACGGCCACCCGGACCACGTCCAGGTCCACCGCGTCGGGATGCGGGCGGGCGAGATCGCGGGCGTGCCGCGCATCCACCAGGCCACGACAAATCGCGAGGAGATGCGCCGGCTGATCGTCGCGGCGGCGGAGGCAGGGCTCATGGGCGAGGGCGACGGGCCGAGCGAGGCCGACGTCGCGACCATGGGCACGCCGGAGGCACAGCTCACCACCCGCGTCGACGTGACACCGTGGATCGCGGCGAAGCGCGCCGCGATGCGGGCGCACTCCAGCCAGATCGCCCCGGACTCCTTCTTCCTCGCGCTGCCCGACGAGGCGTTCGCGATGGCCTTCGGCACCGAGTGGTTCGTGCACGTCGGCGCGGACCCGGGCCCGCCGTGGGAGACGGACCTGTTCGCCGACCAGCGGGCCGGCTGACCCGCCGAGCGGTCCGCGGGGGTCGAGCGGGTTCCGAGCCCGTCGTGGTACACCCGACCGGGTGGTGGTGTGAGCCACGTGAAACATCGCCGTGGCCCCGGCGATGTCCCAGGTGTCAGCGGGCACACCGGCCCGCACGTCTCGGGGGAGAGTCAGTCATGGGCCGCCACCACACCAGCACCGTCGAGCAGTCGATCCCGGCGCCGCGGGTCTCGCCCGAGGCCCGGCCGCTGGTGGCCCCGGTGTCGGTGCCCGAGCCGCGCGGCTGGCGCGCCCGCCGGGTCGCCCGCGCGGAGGCCGCGCAGGCCCGGGCCCTCGCGGTCCAGGTCGCGCACGCCCAGCGCCGCGCCCGCCAGGTCGCCCTGGCCTCGCTGCCCGCCGAGTAGGCCGTCCGGCCCCTCCGCGTGGGGTCCACCACGCACCCGAACAGGGCGACGACGCTGCACCACGTGCCCCTCGGGTCGGGGCCGCGGGCATGCGCCGTTCGGCCGCCCGACGAGGGGTACGCCAGGCACCCGTCCGGGCGCGCGGGCCTGCACCACGTGCCCCTCGGTACTCAGGGGACCGTCCGGACCCAGGGACCGCCCGGGTCGGAACCCCTCAGCCCTCGAGCACGTACCCCCGGCCCCGCACGGTCCGGATGCGCTCCGCGCCGAGCTTGCGGCGCAGGTAGCCGATGTACACCTCGACGATGTTCGAGGTCGGCGGACCGCCCCACACCCGCGTGACGAGCTCGTCCTGCGACATCGCCTGCCCACGGGGGTGGCGGATGAGGGCGTCGACGACGGCGTACTCGGTGCGGGAGAGGCTGACCGGCTTGTTCTCGACGAACACCTGCTCGAGTGCCGTGTCGACCATCACCTCGCCGCGCCGCAGGTAGAGCTGGGCGGTCGGGCGGTCGTCACCGAGCCGCAGCCGCAGCCGGGCGAGCAGCTCCTCCATCGGGAAGGGCGTGACCAGGTAGTCGTCGTGGCTCGCGCGCAGGGTGGACACCGTCCGGTCCCGTGCCTCGGCCGAGGTCAGGGCGATGACGGGGGTCCGCGGGCTCTCGCGGTGCAGGTCGGCCAGGACCTCCACGGGGCGCAGGCCGCTCATCTCGACGTCCAGGACGACGGCACGAGCGCCGCCGGCGCGGGCCGCGGCACCGACGCTCCAGCTCTCGCGCAGGAGTTGGGGTTCGAAGCCGTTCGACCGCAACGCACCGACGAGCACGCTCGTTGTGCGGTGAGGAGGCGCCACGCACAGCACGCGGCCCCGCTCCGCGTGCTCGACGCGGGGCGCCGCGGCGTCCGCATAACGATTGGGTTGCATCGCGGACCAGGTTGCCGTGCGCGCGGCCGGAGTTCAACGATGCGGCGCCGAGCGGTGACGTGGTGGGCACGACGGGTGGATCCCTGAGAGCGCCAACCGGCGTCCGTCGCATCCACTGCGCCGGTCGGACCAACCGTGACGCCCTTCGTCGCGTCACGATGCGCGGTCGACGGCATACCGATCCGGCCGCTCTCAGATCACGGTCCGGTGAACGGTCCCGCTCCTAGCGTTCCGCCCCGCAGCTCCCCATGGCGGCACGTTCGCGCTCCCCCGGGGCGGGCACCAGAGCCCTCCCGCACGGACGACGCCGTCGCGTCCCGGACCGCGCTCCCCACGGCCCGGGACCTGAACTCGTCAGGAGGTCGTTCGCCCATGCCCCGACGTGGACGACATCGCACGCGTCTCCCGCTCCGGCTCCTCGCGGCCGTCGCCGCCCTGCTCGTCGGCGGCACCGCCGTCGTGCTGGGCGGGACGGCCCTCGCGAAGGGCTCGGGTGGCGGAAGCATCATCTCCTCGCTCTCCGGCAAGTCCTCGTCGGACGACAGCTCGTCCGACGACAAGGGCGGAGACGGCAAGAACGGGAAGGACTCCTCGGACGGGAAGGACTCGTCGGACGGCAAGGACTCCGGCTCGTCCGGCTCGAAGGACTCCGGCTCGTCCGGCTCGAAGGACGGATCGGGCTCGGAGGACGGGTCCGGCTCGAAGGACGGGTCCGGTGGCAAGGGCTCGTCCGGCGAGGACGGCAAGAAGGTCAAGGACGGCAAGAACGGCGACAACACGCCGGACGAGGCCAAGAAGACCGACGACCAGAAGAAGAAGGACGAGAAGAACAAGGCCGAGGGCAAGAAGGACGACCCGTTCCCCGGGCGCGACAAGATCAAGGCGGCGAGCGGCAAGGACTTCGTCGACATCGCGAACGTCGCCCCGAACGGCAACCGTGGTGAGGGCGGCGACTTCTCCGGGGGCAGCTACACCGTCGCGTGCGGTGTGAGCGACCACAACAACTCGGACAACTACATGGCCGCCCCTGGCAAGCGGAACGGCGCCCAGCACGTCCACGACTACGTGGGCAACACGTCGACCAACGCGAACTCGACCGACGACTCGCTGGACGCCGCGGACACCTCGTGCGCCAACGGCGACAAGAGCACCTTCTTCTGGCCGGTCCTGCGTGACCTCAACGGCCAGGGCCCCGACGTCGGACAGGACGGCGGGAGCAGTGACGGCAACGTCGGCAGCATCCTCAAGCCGGTCAAGGCCGACCTCACGTTCCACGGCCACGGCTCGACGCCGGTCGAGGACCTGCCGACGCACCTCATGATCATCACGGGCAATGCGAAGGCGAAGGTGCAGGACGGCAAGAACGCCAACGCGAAGTACACCTGCTCCGGATTCGAGAACCGGGTCACCGACAAGTACCCGATCTGCCCGGCCGGGCACCAGCTCAAGCGGATCCTCGACTTCCCGAGCTGCTGGGACGGGCAGAACCTGGAGTCGAAGGACCAGCGCTCGCACATGGCGTTCCCCGACGGGAACGGCAACTGCCAGAACGACTTCAAGCCCGTTCCGGCGCTGCGGGTCACGCTCACGTACAACCAGCCGGCGGGGAAGGCCTTCTCCATCGACTCGTTCCCGGACAACCAGCACGACCCGAGCACCGACCACTCCGACTTCGAGAGCCTCGCGCCCCCGAAGCAGGCCGCGGCCGGCGGTGAGTGCATCCGGGGGAACCGGAACTGCACGAACGTGAGCGGCTGAGCCACAGCACGCCTCACACCACTCGCGCCCCGGCGCCCGACGTCCTACCGTCGGGCCCGGGGCGCGAGTGCGCTTCCACGGGAGTCCGGGAGACGGGCTGAGAGGGGACCTGGCCGCAGCGGCGGCAGTGGTCCCGACCGTTCGAACCTGATCCGGGTCATGCCGGCGCAGGGATACGGAGGCGCGAGCATGTCCTCGACGACGTCGTCCACCTCGTCCCCGTCCGGGACTCCCGACCGTCCGCGGGGGGCCGACGAGGTCGCCCCCACCCTCGACGGGCCGGTGCCCCGGTCGCTGGGGCTGCTCGACCAGGGCGCGTTCTGGGCCAACCTCGGCGTGAGCCTGCTCGGTTTCGCCGGGGTCCTCGCCGTCCTCCAGCCCGCCGGGGCGCCGCCGCTGACGATCACCGCGGCGGTCGTCGCGACCGTCGTCGGGACCCTCGTCGGCAGCGCCATGGTCGGACTGTCCGCGATCCCGGGCGCCCGGACCGGCGCCCCGGCGATGGTGGTGCTGCGGGGCCTGTTCGGCGGCGTGCTGTCGTGGATCCCGTCCGTGCTCAACGTCGTGCAGCTCATCGGCTGGGGGACGTTCGAGCTGGTGGTCATCGCGCAGGCCGGCACGCTCGCACTCGGCGGCCCCACCTGGGCATGGGTGCTCGGGGCCGGGGTGGTGACGACGCTGCTGACGCTGCGCCCCCTCGGCATGCTGCGGCTGCTGCGGCGGGTGGTGACCGTGCTCGTCGCGATCGCGGTGGCGTACCTGGCCTGGTGGTTGTTCACCCGCCCCGCGGCCGCGGATCTGGGGCAGGCCGGGTCCTGGTCGGGGTTCTGGGCGGGCACCGACGCGGCGATCGCGGTCGCCGTCTCGTGGATCCCGGTGGCCTCGGACTACTCCCGGCACTCGCGGCGGGTCGGGACCGCGTTCACGGCGGCCACCGTCGGCTACGCCGTCACGCAGATCCTCTGCTTCGTCGTGGGGCTCGCGGCGTTGTCGCTGGTCGCCGGGAACGGCGACGAGGTGTTCGCGCCGATGCTCGCCGCACCGCTGGGGCTGGTCGCGCTCCTCGTCCTGATCGTGCGCGAGACCGACCAGTCCTTCGCGAACGTCTACTCGACGGCGGTCTCCGCGCAGAACCTCGCGCCGCGCGCGGACCGGCGCCTGCTGTGCGTCGTCGTCGGTGCCCTCGTCACCGTGCTGGCCCTCGGGGTGACGATCGACGACTACTCGAGCTTCCTCGCCGTCATCGGGTCGGTCTTCGTGCCGCTGCTCGGCGTCGGGGTCGGGGACGCCCTGGTCAACCGCGGTCGCTCGGACCTCTCCCGGTGGGCGCCCTCGCGCCCGCTCATGGTGGTGGCCTGGCTCGTCGGGCTCGTCGCCTATCAGCTGGTCAACCCCGGCGGGGCGCCCGGCTGGTCGGACGCGTGGACGGCGCTGCGCGAGGCGATCGGGTTCGCCCCGCCGTCGTGGCTCTCGGCGTCGCTGCTGTCGTTCGTCGTCGCCGCGTTCGTGGGGGCGGGCCTCGCGATGGTGGAGCGCCGCGGGCGCGGGCGGGGCACCATCGACGGATGAAGATGCGGACACTGGGCCGGACCGGGATCAAGGTCAGCCCGTACTGCCTGGGCGCCATGATGTTCGGGGCCATGGGAAACCCGGACCACGACGACTCGATCAGGATCATCCACCGGGCGCTCGACGCCGGGATCAACTTCGTCGACACCGCGGACGTGTACTCCCGCGGCGAGTCCGAGGAGATCGTCGGCAAGGCGTTGGCGCAGCTCTCCCCGGAGCGCCGCGAGGACGTCGTCCTCGCGACGAAGGTGCACGGCGGCATGGGGGACGACCCGAACCGCGCCGGCAACTCGCGGCGCTGGATCGTCACCGAGGTCGAGAACTCGCTGCGGCGCCTGCAGGTCGACCACGTCGACCTCTACCAGGTCCACCGGCCCTCGCCGGACACCGACGTCGAGGAGACGCTGTCCGCGCTCACCGACCTGGTCCGCAGCGGCAAGGTCCGCGCGATCGGGTCGTCGACCTTCCCGGCCTCGGAGATCGTGGAGGCGCAGTGGGTCGCCGAGCGGCGGGGCCTCGAGCGGTTCCGCACCGAACAGCCGCCCTACTCGATCGTCAACCGTGGCATCGAGCGCGAGGTGCTGCCGGTCTGCGAGCGCTACGGGATGGGCGCGCTGGTGTGGAGCCCGCTCGCGATGGGGCTGCTCACGGGCCGCTACCGCAAGGGGCAGCAGACCGACAGCCCGCGGATGAACTTCGCGCCCGGGCGCCTGACCCACGAGCGCAAGCTCGACGCCGTCGAGGAGCTCGTCCCGCTCGCCGAGAAGGCCGGGATGTCGCTGACGCACCTGGCGATGGCGTTCGCCGTGGCCCACCCCGGGGTGACCTCCGCGATCATCGGGCCGCGCACGATGGAGCACCTCGACGACCTGCTCGCGGGCGCGGAGGTGACCCTCGACGACGAGGTCCTCGACCGCATCGACGAGATCGTCCCGCCCGGCACCGACGTCGACCCGGGCGACGTGTCCTACGCGCCGCCGGCCATCGAGACGGCCGGACTGCGGCGTCGTCCCGCCGCCGAGCGCTCCGCCGCCTGACCGGTTCCCGAGCGACGGGCACCATCGCTCGATCGAGGCGAGCGATGGGGCCCTTCGCTCACGACGGCGGCCGTTCCCGTGTCCCGGCGACGGGCGCCGGTGGGCGGTTCTACCGACTCAGGGGGCCCCTCGCTCGAAAGGACGAGGCCGAACCGCCCCTCGTTCGTCCGTGGGGTGGCCCTGGACTGGTAGAACGAACTCGTCAACCAGCGAGGGGATCGGTCGTGAGCTACCCGCAGCGTTCCTGGGACGACGGCGACGTCGAGGTGGTCGCGAAGCGGCTGTGGGCGGGCGGTGTGGCGACCGCGCTGGTCGCGGCGGGCATCGCCTTCGTCGGCGTCCTCATCATCAACAGCATCTTCGAGGTCGGCATCCAGACCGCGGGCCGCAGCGGGGCGCTGGTCGACAACGCCTCGACGGTCATCCCGATCGCCGCCGGCATCGCGGCGCTGGCCAGCACGGCGCTGCTGCACCTGCTGCTCATGACCACGCCGCGCCCGGCGTCGTTCTTCTCCGCGATCGCCGTGCTGGTGATCGTCGTGCTGATCCTGCAGGTCTTCCTCGCCGACGGCTCGATCTCGGCACACATCGCGACCGGCATCCTCTACGCCGCCATCGGGGTCGCGATCGTCTCGATGCTCTCCGGGGTGTCGGCCACGTCGGTGCGGCCGGTGGCCCGCGGCGGCTGGGGCGGGCCCGACCAGGGCCGGTACGACGCCGGCTACGGCGGCGAATCCCGGTCGCCCTACCCGCCGCAGAACCCCTACGGGGGCTACGGCGACCAGCGCACCCAGCGGTACGACCCGCGGGGCCAGGGCGACCAGTGGCGGTGAGCGCCCGGCCGATTCGATCACGCGCCGTGATCGCCGTCGGACGGTACGCCGCCGTTTCAAGCGTTTGTGATGCTTTCGCTCTCCCGCCCCGCTTTCCTTGACCCCTCGCGATCGGCCCGGTGACGATCAACCGTCCTGATCCTGCGGGCGGGCGATGACGCCTGTCCGCGCACTGGTCGTGCCGGGTGGCGCGACCGAAGGGGTGGTCGACATGACGCAGACGGTCAACGGACACGGCGCGGTCACGACGCCCGGATCGGCGCGCGCGGACGGGGAGGGTCGCCTCGGGCGGGGGGTGTACCGCGGACCCGCGTCGCTCGAGGACGCCCGCCGCGCCCTGCGCGTGGCGCTCCCGGAGCCCAGCAGCAAGTTCAGCCAGGACGACGAGTGGTGCGTCGTCCAGCAACCCGACGGCTCGTGGGCGGAGTTCCGCTTCCACGACTACCACCGGATCTTCGACGTCCCGGGGCTCTACGAAAAGATCTTCTACGACGTCCTCGGCTGCGACTCGCCCCGCTTCATGGCCGGGCTGTTCGCCGACGCCCTGGCCGACGCCCGCGCGGACGCCGCCGACGTGCGGGTGCTGGACCTGGGCGCGGGCAACGGGATCATGGCCGAGGAGCTCGCCACCATCGGCGTCGCCCACTCGGTCGGGGTCGACATCCTCCCCGAGGCAGCCGAGGCCGCCGAGCGCGACCGCCCCGGGCTGTACGCCGACTACCTCGTCGGCGACCTCACCGCCCTCGACGCCGCGGATTCCCGGCGGCTGGCCGGCCACCGGCTCAACGCGCTGACCGTCGTGGCCGCCCTGGGCTTCGGGGACATCCCGCCCGCGGCGTTCCGGACCGCCTACGACCACGTCGCGTCCGGCGGGTGGGTCGTCCTGACCATCAAGGACGCCTTCCTCGCCGCGGAGGACACCTCGGGCTTCGGCGCGATGATCAGCGAGGGGATGGCCTCGGGGGCCCTCGAGGTCGTGCGCCGCGAGCGCTTCCGCCACCGCCTGGCCACCGACGCGAGCCCGCTGGTCTACGAGGGGATCGTCGCGCGCAAGCGGGGCCCGCTCGCCTGACCCGCGGATCCGCACCACGCGCCGTCCGTCCGGCCGTTTCCCTTCCCGGGTGACCGGGCACACACTGGATCGGACGGCGCGCCCCGGGAGGACCCCCCGCCCCCGGGGGCGCGGTATCTCCCGGACAGGAGCACATGCATGGCCGCCAGGAACGACAGCACCGCCCCGCAGCACCGCGACGGGTCGGCACTGCCCGCCCCGCGCACGCCCGACCTGGCGCGGGCGGTCGAGACGATCGTGCCGGACTCGGTGCTCGCCCGCACCGACCCGGCCCTCTTCGGACGGACCGTCCTGCAGCTCGCCCAGGGCTGGGCGACCCATCCCGGTGAGGTGGGTCGGGCGGCGTCGTCGTTCGCGACGGTCTCCGCGCGGATCGGTGCCGCGGCCACGGGCCGGGCGCTGCGCGCGCTCGCCGGCGGCGACACCACCGCGGCCCCCGACGACGAGTCCCCGATGCCGGTCAGCAAGGACGGCCGGTTCAAGGACACGACCTGGACGGAGAACCCCGGGTTCTGGGCCCTGCGCCAGGAGTACCTCGCGCTGGTCTCGCTCCTCGAGGACCTGGTCGGTGCGGCCGGGCTCGACCCGGACGCCGACGACCGGGCCCGGCTGCTCATGGGCCTGGTCGGCAGCATCGCGTCGCCGACCAACGTGCTGCCCGGCAACCCGGCCGCGCTCAAGCGGGCGTTCGAGACCGGCGGGGCCAGCGTCGTCGCGGGCCTGCGGAACCTGCTCGACGACGTCGCCACGAACAACGGCCGGCCGCGCCAGGTCGACAAGTCCGAGCTGCGCGTCGGCAAGGAGCTCGCGGCCACCCCGGGCAAGGTCGTCTACCGCAACCGGCTCATGGAGCTGGTGCAGTTCGACGCGCAGACCGACGAGGTGCACGAGATCCCGCTGCTGTGCAGCCCGCCGTGGATCAACAAGTACTACGTCATGGACCTCGCCCCGGAGCGCAGCCTCGTCGAGTGGGCGGTACAGCACGGCCACACCGTGTTCATGATCAGCTACCGCGACCCCGACGCCTCGATGGCCTCGACGACGTTCGAGGACTACCTCGAGCTCGGTGACGCCGCCGCGCTCGACGTCGTCTGCGACATCACCGGGTCCGACAAGGTCAACGTCATGGGGCTCTGCCTCGGCGGGTTGATGGCGACCCTGCTGACCGCCCGCCTCGCGGCCCGCGGTGACGAGCGCATCAACAGCCTCACGCTGCTCAACACCATGCTCGACTACTCCGAGGTCGGCCCGGTCTCGTCGTTCGTCAGCCCGGAGATCGTCGAGCGGCTCGAGCGGTCCATGGCCCAGACCGGCTACCTGCCCGCCGAGTCGATGGCCACGACGTTCGACCTGCTGCGCGCGAACGACCTGATCTTCAACTACATCGGCCCGAACTGGCTCGAGGGCAAGGCGCCGCCCGCCTTCGACATCCTGGCGTGGAACACCGACTCCACCCGCATGCCGGCCGCGATGCACGCCTTCTACCTGCGCCACTTCTACCTCGACAACGAGCTCTCCCGGGGCGTCCTCGAGCTCGACGGCGACCTGCTCTCGCTCAAGGCGATCCAGGCCGACACGTTCATCGTCGCCGCGGAGAACGACCACATCGCCCCGTGGAAGACGTCGTTCACCTCGACCGAGCTCATCGGCGGGGACGTGACGTTCGTGCTCTCCACCGCCGGGCACATCGCCGGCGTGGTCAACCCGCCGAGCCCGAAGGCCAAGCACTGGGTCGGCACGGTGGGGGCCACCGGCCCGGACGCCCCCGGTCCCGACGCCTGGCGCGCGCGGTCGTCGGAGGTCAAGGGCTCCTGGTGGGAGACCTGGACCGAGTGGATCGGCGAGCGCGCCGGCGGGATGCGCACCCCGCCGCCCACCGGCAGCGACGAGTACCCGCCGATCGCCGACGCGCCGGGGGACTACGTCCTCGGCACCGCCTGACCGGACACCGGGCCCGGCCGGCCACGGGGCCGGCCGGGTGGCGCCTTGACCCGTCCGGGCCGGGTGCTCCACGCTGTTGCGCAGAGCGCGGTGACGACGCGCCAGGTGCAACACGATCGGTGAGCCCATGGATCCCCGCCCCGGCCGTCCTGTCCGTGCGGCGTCGACGGCGCTGCGCCGACTAGTCGACGACGCCGTCGGGCCCGGCTACGACACCCCGTTCCTCCGCCTGGACCTGCTCCTCGCGGGCCGCGAGTCGCGGTGCGGGTGCGACGACTGCTCGGCGCGGGTCGACCGCGTGCTGGACGAGATCCTGGCGTCGATCCCCCGGACGTGACGTGCGCGATGGGCGGCGCGCCGGTGTGCTCGGTATCCTGAGCAGTCGATCGGCCGGTCGAGCACGTCCGGTCGAGGAGACCGTGCACCAGCAGGACCGACCAGCGCGCCGCGCGCCGCTGCCCAGGAGGAGCCGATGACGTCCGCCTCGAACGGCCACCCGAACGCCGTCACCGACGGGTTCACCGAGATGATGAGCCGCAGCCAGAAGGCGGTGACCGACGCCGCGTCGGGCATGGCCGAGATGTGGGGTGCCGCGCTCTCCGGCGCCGACGACGCCGCCCGCCGCACCTCCGGCAGCCTGCCGGGCGTCCCGTCGGCCGGCGAGTTCGTCGACCGCGCGGTGGACACGGGCATCGCGGTCCTCGAGATGCAGCGCTCGGTCGCCCACCAGGTGCTCGACGCGCTGCGGTTGCGCTGAGCGAGCGCGCCGACCCGGGGAGCGCCGCGACGCCGCGCTCCGCGGCGAGCGGGGTCTGGGACGCCCAGCGCCGTGCCCTCGGGGGTTTCATCCGGGACCAACGGCGACTCGCGCGGCTCTCGCTGCGGCAGCTCTCGGCGCTGTCGCACATCTCCAACCCGTACCTCAGCCAGGTCGAGCGGGGCCTGCACGTGCCCTCGGTGCGCGTGCTGCAGGCGATCGCCGACGCGCTCGACCTCTCGGCCGAGTCCCTCCTCGAACAGGCGGGCCTCGTCCGGGAGCACGCCGGCCCGGGCCCCGGGTCGGGACCGCGCGGGGGACCCGACGACGACCGGACGGTGGAACGTGCCGTCCGCGCCGATCGCCGGCTCTCCCACGCGCAGAAGGAGGCCCTGATCGCCGTGTACCGCAGCTACGTGGAGTCCGCGTCCGGCACGCCGGAGCCCGACCTCGGGAGCACCCGGTGAGCGCGGCCGTCTCCGACGCCGCCGGGGACGACGCGCCGCAGCGGGTCGGCTGGGAGCGCACGCTGACCGTCGCCGGACGCCGGATCCGGGTCGCGGTGCGACCCGGAGCACCCGGCCCGGCCCGGCGCGGCGACCCGGCGGTCCGCCCGCTGGTGCTCGTCAACGGCATCGGGGCGAGCCTCGAGCTCTTCGAGCCGCTCGTGACGGCGCTGGACCCCCGCCGCGAGGTGGTGCGCTTCGACGTTCCCGGCATCGGCGGCTCCCAGCCCTCGACCGTCCCGCTGCCGATGGCGGCCCTGTCGAGCCTGCTCGCCGACCTGCTCGACCAGCTCGACGACCTCACCGACGCCTCGCACCGGGTCGTCGACCTGCTCGGCCTGTCCTGGGGCGGCGGCATCGCGCAGCAGTTCGCGCTGCAGTACCCGCGCCGCGTGGGGCGCCTCGTGCTCGTGAGCACCGGGACCGGCGTGATGATGGTGCCGGCCCGCTTCGGGGTGCTGGCCCGGATGCTCACCCCGCGGCGCTACAACGACCGGTCCTACCGGCGCGCCGCCGGGCGCGAGATCTACGTCGGCGAGGACCAGGACGCCGTCGACGCGCTGTTCTCCCGCGTGCACCCGGTGCGGGCGACCGCCTACCTGCACCAGCTGTTCGCGCTCACGACATGGACGAGCCTGCCGGTGCTGCCGATGATCGCGGCGCCGACGCTGGTCCTCGCCGGGCGTCGCGACCCCGTCATCCCGGTCGTGAACGCCCACATCATGGGGTCGCTGCTCCCGCGCGGCACGGTGCACCTGCACGACGGCGGGCACCTGGGGCTGCTGACCCGCCCGCGGGAGCTCGGCCGGGTCGTGGAGGACTTCCTGGGCCCGCCGTCCCGCGAGCCCTAGACTGGGTCGTCGTGGCGGAGAAGACGGTCGAGGGTGTCGACGGGCGCATGTGGCTCGTCAACATCAAGATCATGTGGAGCGACCGCTCCGAGGGCTTCGAGCACGAGAAGGAGGGCGGCCGCAAGGCCGTCATCGGCATCATCGTCGTGCTCGGCCTGCTCTGGTTCGCCCTCATCGCCTGGAAGTTCCAGGTCCCGGCGGTCAGCGTGCCGTGGTGGGTCGTCCTGATCCTCCTCGGCATCGCGGCGTTCTTCCCGATCCGCTGGGCGCTGCGTCGGCCGCGGCGCCTCGTGGTCGAGGGCGGGCAGTGGCCCGACGACGGCGGCGGGGGCGGCCCCAGCGAGACGTGGAGCGGGTTCGTCCGGGGTCGCGCCGAGGCCCGCGCCGAGTACAAGCAGGCGATCCGCACGCTGCAGAAGCGGGGCACCCCCGCGCGGGCGAACAGCCCGCTGCAGCCCCAGTAGCGGTCGGCCAGCAGGTCGAAGGGAGGTCCGCCGTGCCCGAGCTGCCCGAGGTGGAGGCGCTCGCCGAGCACCTGCGCACGCACGCGCTGGCCCGGCCGGTCGCGCGCGTCGACCTGGCGAGCATGACCGCGCTCAAGACCTTCGACCCGCCGCTGTCCGCACTGACCGGCCGGTTGGTGACCGGGGCGGGGCGCTTCGGGAAGTTCCTGGACGTGCAGTTCGACGGCGTGCACCTGGTGGTGCACCTGTCGCGGGCGGGATGGCTGCGCTGGCACGAGCAGGCCTCCACGACGCCGCCGAAGCCGGGCAAGGGCCCGCTCGAGCTGCGGGTGCACCTCGAGACCGTCGGCGGGCCGGGCTTCGACCTGACCGAGGCCGGCACGCAGAAGCGGCTCGCGGTCTACGTCGTGACGGACCCGGCGACGGTGCCGGGGATC
>NZ_JBVPVA010000514.1:0-1402 GCF_055612215.1 Actinomycetospora sp.
GACCTCCTCGGCCTCTCCTGGGGCGGCGGCATCGCCCAGCAGTTCGCGCTGCAGTACCCGCACCGCGTCGGGCGCCTCGTGCTCGTGAGCACCGGGACCGGCGTGATGATGGTGCCCGCCCGCTTCGGGGTGCTGGCGCGCATGCTCACCCCGCGGCGCTACAACGACCGGTCCTACCGCCGCTCGGTCGGGCGGGAGATCTACGTCGGGGAGGACCAGGACGCCGTCGACGCGCTGTTCTCCCGCGTCCACCCGGTGCGGGCGACCGCGTACCTGCACCAGCTCTTCGCGCTCACCACGTGGACCAGCCTGCCGGTACTGCCGATGATCACGGCGCCGACGCTGGTGCTCGCCGGGCGCCGCGACCCGGTCATCCCGGTCGTGAACGCGCACATCATGGGCTCGCTGCTCCCGCGCGGCACCGTGCACCTGCACGACGGCGGGCACCTCGGCCTGCTGACCCGCCCGCGCGAGCTCGGTCGGGTCGTGGAGGACTTCCTGGGTCCGCCGCCCGACGCGCCCTAGAGTGGTCGGGGTGAGCGAGAAGACGGTCACCGGCGTCGACGGACGCGTGTGGCTCGTGAACATGAAGATCATGTGGAGCGACCGCTCCGAGGGCTTCGAGCACGAGAAGGAGGGCGGCCGGAAGGCCGTCATCGGCATCATCGTCGTGCTCGGGCTGCTCTGGTTCGCCCTCATCGCCTGGAAGTTCCAGGTCCCGGCGGTGAGCGTCCCGTGGTGGGTCGTCGTGATCCTGCTCGGCGTCGCGCTGTTCTTCCCGGTGCGCTGGGCGCTGCGCCGGCCCCGCCGCCTCATGGTCGAGGGCGGGCGCTGGCCCGACGACGACGAGGGCATCGGCGAGGCGTGGAGCGGGTTCGTCCGCGGCCGCACCGAGGCCCGCGCCGAGTTCAAGCAGGCCATCCGCACATTGCAGAAGCGGGGCACGCCGGCGCGCGCGAACAGCCCGCTGCAACCCCAGTAGGGACGGAGGTCCGCC
The DNA here is from genome assembly GCF_055612215.1 of Actinomycetospora sp. Classification (NCBI taxonomy): domain Bacteria; kingdom Bacillati; phylum Actinomycetota; class Actinomycetes; order Pseudonocardiales; family Pseudonocardiaceae; genus Actinomycetospora; species Actinomycetospora sp. The sequence goes on from NZ_JBVPVA010000514.1 coordinate 998, forward strand.
GTGCCCGAGCTGCCCGAGGTGGAGGCGCTCGCCGAGCACCTGCGCACGCACGCGCTCGCGCGACCGGTCGCGCGCATCGACCTGGCGAGCATGACCGCGCTCAAGACCTTCGACCCGCCGTTGTCCGCCCTGACCGGGCGCCTGGTCACCGGTGCGGGGCGCTTCGGGAAGTTCCTCGACGTGCAGTTCGACGACGTGCACCTCGTGGTGCACCTCTCCCGTGCGGGGTGGCTGCGCTGGCACGAGCAGGCCTCCACGACGCCTCCGAAGCCGGGCAAGGGCCCGCTCGAGCTGCGGGTGCACCTCGAGACCGTCGGCGGGCCGGGCTTCGACCTGACCGAGGCCGGCACGCAGAAGCGGCTCGCGGTCTACGTCGTGACGGACCCGGCGACGGTGCCGGGGATC
>NZ_JBVPVA010000618.1:0-2049 GCF_055612215.1 Actinomycetospora sp.
GACGACGGAGGTGGGCATGACGGTCCTCGGATGGGTCGCCGTACTCGTCGGCGCGTGGTGCGTCGTCTCGGTCGTCGCGGCCCTCGGGCTCGGGGCGCTGCTGCGCCGGGGTTCGGTGGTGGACGGCGACCTCAGCGACCAGGGCCGGGGACGCTCCGCGTTCACCGACGGTGCGCTCGCGATGTGGCTGGCCGAGGTGCCCCACATCCCGGACACCCCCGGCGTCCTCGTGAACGACGTGCCGGCGCAGCGGCCGCGGGACGTGGACTCCGGGTTCTCGCAGGTGCTCCGCTCGTAGGTGCGCTTCGCGGGCGTGAGCATTGTTCCGCCCTGTGACACGGACCAGTGCTCACGAGCCGGAGGCACCTACCGGTCGATCCCGATCGCCGTCCGCACCGAACCCAGCACCCGCCGTGCGCGGTCGCGGGCGATCTCCCCGCCGTGGGCGAGGGCGTCGTCGAGGGCGCTGCCCGGCTCCATGAGCTCCTCGTAGCGCTCGCGCATCGGGGCGAGCCGCTCCTCGAGCACATCGGCGAGCTGGTTCTTCAGGTCGCCCCAGCCCACGCCGCCGGCCTCGAGGCGCGCCCGCGTCTCGGCCACGTCGTCCGCCGTCGCGAACTGCGCGAGGATCTGGAACACCGCCGAGGAGTCCGGGTCCTTGGGGGCCTCGACGGGCGTGGAGTCGGTGGGGATGCGGCGCACCAGCTTGCGGAGCTTCGCGGCGGGCAGGAACAGCGGGATGTAGTTGTCGTACGACTTCGACATCTTCCGGCCGTCGAGCCCCGGCAGCGTGTGCCCCGTCGTCTCCGCCGGGATGACCGCCTCGGGGATCCGGAACCGGTAGCCCGACCCGTAGAGGTGGTTGAAGCTGCCGGCGATGTCGGCGGCGATCTCCACGTGCTGCGCCTGGTCGCGCCCCACCGGGACGAGGTCCGCCTCCATGATCAGGATGTCGACGGCCATGAGGATGGGGTAGTTGTAGGTCCCCATGTTGATGCCCGCGTCCGGGTCCTCCCCGGCCGCCAGGTTCGCCTCCCGCGCGGCCTTGTAGGCGTGGGCGCGGTTCATCAGTCCCTTGCCGGTGACGCAGGACAGGATCCACGTCAGCTCGAACGTCTCGGGGACGTCGGACTGCCGGTAGAAGATCGTCCGGTGCGGGTCCAGCCCGGCGGCGAGCCAGGTCGCGGCCACCGAGCGCGTCCACTGGTGCAGCAGCTCGGGGTCCCGGGCGGTGGTGAGCGCGTGGTAGTCGGCGATGAAGTACAGCGACTCGTGCTCGCCGGCCATCGCGATGGCGGGCTCGATGGCGCCGATCAGGTTGCCGAGGTGCGGTTCCCCGGTCGGCTTGATCCCGGTCAGCGACGTCTTCGTCCGCGTCGCCGGGGCGTTCTCCGTGCTCACCACGGTCGTCGAGCCTATCCCTGCCGGACGCGCACCTCGTCGATCAGGCCGCGGCGGCGGGCGGCGTGCTCGAACCAGAGCGTGGTCAGCGGCGGGATGCTCGCGAGCAGGCCCACGACGGTCGTGCCCGCACGCCATCCGAAGGTGCGCGCGGTCACGAGCGTGATCACCACGTAGAGGATGAACAGCACCCCGTGGATCGGCCCGAAGACCTTCACGCCGACGTCGTCGAACACCACGAGGTACTTGAACACCATCCCGATCAGCAGCCCCGTCCAGGAGCAGGCCTCGGCGATCGCGACGGTGCGGAACGCCCGGGCCAGCAGCACCGGGTCGAGGCGGCGGCGGGTGGTCGAGGTGGTCACGGAACGACACTGTGCCGCAGCGACGGGTCGGGGCGGTGTGACGGACGGGGCCGACGTTGCCGAGGTCACGACGGCCTCCGTGGCAGCAACGGCGCGTTGCTGACGCCTGATGGCAGAACGACGCCGTCCACCCGTGGGCTCGCCGGGCGCCCGTCGCAGCAACGGCGCGTTGCTGACGTCTGACGGCAGAACGGCGCCGTTCACCCGTGGGCTCGCCGTCGGGCGGGCCCACTCACCTCGGCACGGCGGCGAGCAGCGCCTCCCGCAACGCGGCCGCGGCCGG
>NZ_JBVPVA010000791.1:0-10844 GCF_055612215.1 Actinomycetospora sp.
AGCCATGACCGCGCCCCCGGCCGCCCTCCGGCGCTGGTTCCGCCCGGCGGGCGGAGCTCGGCTCGGGTTGGCGGTCGTCGTGGTGGGCGTCGGCGCGGGCGTGGGCGCGATCGTCTTCCGGTTCCTGATCGTCGGGGTGACCCGGCTGGTCACCGGACAGGACGACTACGCCGCGACCCCCGGCGCGCCGTGGGTCTGGTGGCCCGCCGTCGGGACGTGGTTCCTCGTCGCGGCCCCGGTGGTCGGCGGTCTCCTCTACGGCCCGCTGGTCTACCGGTGGGCCCGGGAGGCGCGCGGCCACGGCGTCCCCGAGGTGATGCTCGCCGTGGCGCAGAACGACGGGCGGATCCGGCCCCGGGTCGCGGTGGTCAAGTCGCTGGCCTCGGCGCTGTGCATCGGGACCGGCGGGTCGGTCGGCCGCGAGGGGCCGATCGTGCAGATCGGCTCGGCGATCGGGTCCTCGCTCGGCGGGTGGCTGCGCGTGCCGGGCAGCCGGCTGCGGCTGCTCGTGGCCTGCGGCGCGGCGGGCGGCATCTCGGCGACCTTCGACGCCCCGATCGCGGGGGTGTTCTTCGCCCTCGAGATCATCCTGGTCGACTTCTCGCCCCTGTCGTTCCTCGTCGTGACGGCGTCGTCGGCGATCGCGAACACGGTGGCCCGGGCGGCCGACGGGTCGGCCACGTTCCTGGTGCTGCCGGCGTTCCGGGTGGGGTCGGCCTGGGAGTACCTGCCCTACGCGGTCGTCGGCCTGGTCGGCGGCGCCGTCGGCGTCGCGTTCACCAAGGTCCTCTACGGCGCCGAGGACCTCGCCGACCGCGTCTGGCGGGGCCCGGAGTGGCTGCGCCCGGCCGTCGGCGGGGTGCTGCTCGGCCTGCTGCTCGTGGTCCTGCCGCAGATGTACGGCGTCGGCTACCCGGTGCTGCGCCAGGGGGTGGCGGGCGGGTACGCGCTGACGTTCCTGGTCGTCCTGCTCGTCGGCAAGCTCGTCGCGACGAGCCTCACGCTCGCCATCGGCGGCTCGGGCGGCATCTTCGCCCCGTCGCTCTTCCTCGGCGCCATGACGGGGACCGCCCTGGGCGACGGCTTCGGGCTCGTCGGCGGTGCAGGACCGGCCGGGGCCTACGGGCTCGTCGGGATGGCGGCGGTGCTGGCGGGCGCGACGCGGGCCCCGATCACCGCGATCGTGATCGTCGCCGAGATCACCGGCGAGTGGGACCTCGTCGTCCCCCTGATGATCGCGGTGGTGCTGGCGACGCTGGTCTCCCGCGGGCTGTCCGCCGAGACGATCTACACGCTGAAGCTCACCCGCCGCGGCGTCCGGCTCCATCCGCCCGGGCTGCCGCGCTGGGCCCGGCGCACCGCCGGCCAGGCGGTCTCGGGCCCGACGACGGGTCTCGACGGCGCCGCCCGCGGGCTCGGGCCGGTGCGGTGGGCCCCGGTCCTCGACGCGGACCGCCCCCTCGGGGCGGCCGCGGACGACCTGGGGGAGCAGGCGGGACCGGCCGGCGCCGCGGCGGGCCTCCCGGTCCTCGCGGCCGACGGGCGGCGCCTCCTCGGGGTCCTGCGCCCCGACGACCTCGTGGACGGCGGGAGCGGCGGGCCCGACGACGGCGAGGAGAGCCGCTGCGTCGTCGAGCTGCCGACGCCGCCGCCGCCGCCGGACTGGACGCCGCCCGTCGGGTTCGTCCGGCTCGAGGGCAGCGACCGGCTCCTCGTCGGGCCCCGGGCCGGACTGGACGACCTCGTGCGCGGGCTGCCCGGACCCCCGGACTGACCGGCTCAGCCCGCGACGTCCTCCGGAGGGCGCTCCGTGTGGTAGTCGTTGGCCACGGCCTCCGCCGCGAGGAAGGCGGCGAGCTCGGTCGCGTCCTGGGCCTCGTCGGCCACCGAGTCGGGCGACGCGACGCTCGTGTCCGGTCCGGTCATGTCGGGTCCTTCCCTCGTCCCACGGGGTCACCAGTCCACGTGACGCGGTGGCCGGCGCGCATCGGCCACCCGACTGCACCTGGAGCGGATCCCGCTGGGCCGGGCGCGGGCATCAGGCGGGCTGGGAACCCCGCACGTGGTCGCGCATCTCGTCCAGGACGGCATCCTGCTCGGGGGTGGTCGGCCGCCGGGCGGCCGGGGTGATGCCGCCCTTGTCCCGGTCCATCAGCAGCGGGATGTCGGGCTGGTCCTCGTCGCTGACCCGCGCCATCGACCACCTCCCGAACACGCGCCCGGGCGCCTCCAGCGTCTCGAGCACCTCGACGCGCTCGTGGCGGGGATCCGCGTGGATGGTCCGGTAGAGGTCGCGCACCGTCTCCTCGTCGCCCTCGAGGGTCTGGACGATGTGCTCCCCCCAGATCAGGAGGGCCCCGGTCACGCCCCGGTGCTTGTTCTTGGAACGGGCCGTGCTGAAGATCGCCCCGAGCTCGGCCTTGCGCTGGTGCTCGGGGACCCGGAGGTGACTGCGGTAGACCAGTCGGAACACCGGCCCGCTCTCGGTGCTCGCGCTGTCGTCGCCCATGTCGTGGAGCTCCTTCGCCGTCGTCCGACGCGACCGCTGGGCCAGGGAGGCCGACCGTGATGCGCGCCGGGAGAACCGTAACCGGATATGACCGTGATCACATAGGGCCGCAGACGGCCTAGTGGAAGGGCTTGTGGGGGATCGCCGCGTCGTTGAGCTGCTGCTCGACGTCCACCCAGATCGCCCCGTCCTCGATCTTGCAGGCGTACGTCGGGATGGGGTCGACGGCCGGGACGCCGGTGGGCACGCCCGTGTGCAGGTCGAACCGCGAGTTGTGCGCGGGGCAGATCAGGCTGTCGTCCTCCTGCAGGTAGCCCTCGTTCAACGGCTGCTGCTGGTGGGTGCACGTGTTGTGCACCGCGACCGCCTCGTCCTCGTACAGCCGGACCACGCAGATCGGCTCGCCGAGGTTCACGAGCAACATGTCGCCCTCCTCGAGCTGATCGAGGTCGGCGACCGCTTCCCAGGCCATGGTGTCTCCTCTCAGGTCGACTTCCGCCGGCTCCGTGGCTGACTGCCCCGGACCTCCACCCACCCGTTGCGGACGCGGGCGGGCAGGACGGGCTGCGGGTGGTGGGCGGGCCCGCGGACGATCGAGCCGTCGCGCAGGTCGAACGCGGAGCGATGCAGGGGGCAGACGATCGCGCAGTGCTCGACCTCGCCGCGGGAGAGCAGCGCGCCCGCGTGGCTGCACACGTCGTCGAGCGCGTGCACCTCGCCGTCACGCCGGTAGAGCAGCACCGCCCGACCCTCGACCTCGCGCCCGACCGGGGTGGCCTCCGGCAGGTCGGCCTCCTCGATCGCCCGCACCCAGCGGGACGGGCCGGTCGTCGTCGCGACCCGGTTGACCATGACCGCGCGGCCCTGCACCAGGTGGCCCCCGACGAAGCCGGCCGCGGCCATGACCCCGAGGCTGCCCGCGCCGAGGGCGGCCGCGGTGCGGCGCCGACCCGACAGGCGCGCGGCCAGCGAGACCCCCTGCAGCACCATGCCCGCCCCGTTGAGCAGTCCGTGGAAGAGGCCCACGCGGCGGTCCTCGCCGTCGCTGACGTTCCAGTCGGCGACGCCGGTGGCCGCCGTGGCCCCGGAGGCCAGCAGCCCGGCGGCGCTGAGGGTCGCGGCCGGGCCGAGGCGCCCGCGGTCCCCGGGGGCGTCCTCGCCGGCGAGGTCGAGCACGAGGATGCTCGACCACAGCCCGATCGGGAGGTCGGACAGCGCCGGGTGCAGCGAGTGCCCCACCCAGCGCCCGCCGTGCATGAGTTCGAGCAGCAGGTTGTCCCGGTGGCGGTCGTAGACGGGGTCCACGGCGGCGGTCACCCGCTCGTTGAGGTCCTGCAGCCAGGACCAGCGCCCGACGGCGGCCAGCGCGTCCCGGTGCCAGGTGGTCGCCCAGCGGCCCACGGCCGACGAGGGAGCGGACTCCACCTCGGTGCTCGACATCGACGGCCCTCCGCTCCGGCCACCGCTCGCGGCCGGGCAGACGATCTCACCTACCCTGTGACCTGCGCCATAGCCGACCGGGCGACTGCCTCAGGTTGGGACGGTGGATCACCGGATGTGTCGCGCCGCGCCGCGCCGTTCGGCCCCGCCGCGCCGCCTGCCGGTCGTCCCGCAAGCCACGTTAAGGTTCCGCGCGGTAGCGCTTCACCCGGACGGCGTGCCGCCGTCGACGGGCAGGGGAGGTGCCGTGGACCGGATGATCGACGAGTCGTCGGCGCCGATGTCCGTCCTCCTGGTCGAGGACGACGACGCGGACGCCCTGCTGGTCGCGGAGCACTTCGCGGACGTCGAGGCGGTCAGCGGACTGACGGTCACCCTGAAGCGGGTCCGGACCGTCGCCGAGGTCAGCGCGCATGCCGTCGAGGCGGTCGACTGCGTGCTGCTCGACCTCGCCCTCCCCGACGCGCACGGCCTCGACGCGTTGGCGCGGGTGCTGCGCGCGGGTGACGGGCCCGCCGTCGTCGTGCTCACCGGTCGCCACGACGAGGCACTGGGCATCCAGGCGGTCGCCGCCGGCGCGCAGGACTACCTCCTCAAGGACGCGGTCGACGGCGCCGCCCTGACGCGGGCCCTGCGCTACGCCGCGGAGCGGGTGCGCGGGGAGCGGGTGCGCCGCCAGCTCTGGGACGCCCAGATCCGGGCCGACGAGAACGTGCGCCTCGAGCGGGGGCTCCTGCCGACCCCGCTGCTGACCAACCCGGACATCCACGTCGCGGTCCGCTACCAGCCGGGCGGGGAGCGCGGCCTGCTCGGCGGCGACTTCTACGACACCATCGAGGGCGCCGACGGCACGCTGCACGTCGTCATCGGCGACGTGTGCGGGCACGGCCCCGACGAGGCCGCGCTCGGGGTGAACCTGCGGATCGCGTGGCGCGCGATGGTCCTCAACGGCGCCGACGACGACCAGCTCCTGCCCACGCTGAGCCGCCTGCTGGTCCACGAGCGCGACCGCACCGGCATCTTCGCGACGCTCGCGCTTCTGACCATCGACCCCCGGCTGCGGTCCGCGCGCCTGCGGTTGGCCGGGCATCCGCCGCCGATCCTGGTGCCTCCCGACGACGCCCCCCGCCCGCTGCCCACGACGCGGCTCGGCCGCCCGATCGGCATCGTCCTCGACGACCACTGGGGGGTCCTCGACGTCCCGCTGCCGGAACGGTGGGCGCTCCTGCTCTACACCGACGGCCTGGTCGAGGGCCGTCCGCACGAGGCCCCGGCCGCGGACGAGGCCGACGGCCACGTGCTCGACACCAGCGGTCTGCTGGCCGTGCTGGACGAGTGCATCGCCGCGGGCCACACCGCCGACGTCCCCGAGGAGAACCCCGTCACCAGATCACCGGACCCCGACGGCACGGTCCCGCCGTGGCACGGCGAGCCCGACCGGCTCCTGGACGACGTCCTCGGTCGCGTCCGGGGCCGGACCGAGGAGCGCACCGACGACGTCGCCGCGGTCCTCCTGGTCTCGCGCCGGTGAGCGGGACCGAGCCGGGACCCGCGGCCGCGACGGACGACGGCGACCGGCCCGACCGCCGGTCGCTGCGCCGGCTACTGGCGATCTGCGGCGCCGTCGGACTGGTCGTCCTCCTGGTGGCCGTGGTGGCCGCCGCCGTGGCGATGGCCGCCCTCGACCGGAACCGCACCCACCTGGTCGACCGGCTCGACCCCGCCGCGCTCGCCGCGGCCCGGCTCGACGCCGCGCTGCTCGACCAGGAGACCGGGATCCGGGGCTACGCCCTCGCGGGGCAGCCGGCGTTCCTCGACCCCTACCGGCAGGGACGCGCTGACGAGGCGCAGCAGGCCGCGACCGTCCGGGCGCTGCTCGGGCCCGACGGGGTCCGGGGCGACCTGGACGCCGTCGAGTCGGCCGCCGCGCAGTGGCACGCGACCTACGCCGACCCGGTCGTGGCCGCCACCGCGGCCCGGCTCCCCCTCCCGGACGCCCAGACCGGCAAGCTGGCCTTCGACCGGGTGCGCGCGTCGACCGACACCCTCGTGCGCGACCTCTCGACCGAGCGCGCCGCGGCCCGGGCCGCCGTCGACTCCGCGGCCGGTCTCGTCCGGCTCGTCGGGATCCTCGTGGCCGTGTTCCTCGCCGTCGGGCTCGCGGTGCTGCTGCGGTGGCTGCGCCGGGTCGTGGTGCGCCCCACCGAGCGGCTGGCCGCGGAGGTCCGCGAGGTCGCCGGGGGAGACGTGACGCGCCACGTGACCGTCCGCGGACCCCGGGAGATCAGCGCCCTCGCCCGCGACGTCGAGGCGATGCGACAGGCCCTGGTCGCCGAGACCGCGACGATCGAGGCCGCGCGGGTCGAGCTGGAGGAGGCGGGGCGGGAGCTGGAGCGCTCCAACTCCGACCTCGAGCAGTTCGCCTACGTCGCCTCGCACGACCTGCAGGAGCCGCTGCGCAAGGTCACCAGCTTCTGCCAGCTGCTCCAGCGCCGGTACGGGGGCGAGCTCGACGAGCGGGCCGACCAGTACATCGAGTTCGCGGTGGACGGCGCCAAGCGCATGCAGGTGCTGATCAACGACCTGCTCGCCTTCTCGCGCGTCGGGCGCACCGACGGCAAGGCCGAGGTGCTCGACGCCGGCCAGATCCTCGACCGCGCCGCGGAGAACCTCGGCGGCGCCCTGGAGGAGAGCGGGGGCGCGATCACCCACGACCCGCTCCCGCACGTCCGCGCCGAGCCCGCCCTGCTGGCCACCGTCTTCCAGAACCTGCTCGGCAACGCGCTGAAGTTCCGCGGCGAGGACCCGCCGCGCGTCCACGTCTCCGCGACCCGCGACGGCGACCGGTGGCTGCTGCGGTTCGCCGACAACGGGCTCGGCATCGAGCACGAGTACGCGGACCGCATCTTCACGATCTTCCAGCGGCTCCACGGCCGGTCCGTCTACCCCGGCACGGGGATCGGGCTGGCCATGTGCCGCAAGATCGTCGAGCACCACGGCGGGTCGATCTGGCTCGAGGACACCCCGCCGCCCGGCAGCACGTTCGTCGTCGCGCTGCCCGTCGTCGCCGACGACCCCGACGGGTCCGGCGCGGACCCCGAGACCCCCGCGGTGCCGCCGGCACCCGGACCCCAGGAGGAAGCAGCCCATGTCTGACCCGGCCGAGATCGACGTCCTGCTCGTCGAGGACGACGAGGGCGACGTCCTCATGACCCGGGAGGCCTTCGAGCACCACAAGCTGCGCAACCAGCTCCACGTGGTCCCCGACGGCGTCGAGGCGATCGCGTTCCTGCGCCGGGAGGGCCAGCACGCGGACGCGCCCCGCCCCGGGCTGATCCTGCTGGACCTCAACCTGCCCCGGAAGGACGGCCGGGAGGTCCTCGAGGAGATCAAGTCCGACGCGACGCTGCGCAGCATCCCGGTGGTCGTGCTGACGACGTCGCAGGCCGAGGAGGACATCCTGCGCAGCTACAACCTGCACGCCAACGCCTACGTCGCGAAGCCCGTCGACTTCGAGCGGTTCATCGACGTGATCCGCCAGATCGACGACTTCTTCGTCACCGTGGTCAAGCTGCCGCGGTAGGTCGGACCGGGGGCCGTTCCGGACGGCCGCCGCGTCGGGTAGCCGGTGCCATGACCTCCTACGGATACTTCCTCTCGTGCGAGCAGTACGGGCCGCACGAGCTGGTCGACCAGGCGCGCCGGGCCGAGGACGCCGGGTTCGAGCGGCTCTGGATCTCCGACCACTTCCACCCGTGGAACGACGTCCAGGGCCAGAGCCCGTTCGTCTGGGGCGTGATCGGGGCGCTGTCGCAGGTGACGTCGCTGCCGGTGACGACGGCGGTGACCTCCCCGATCATCCGCATCCACCCGGCGATCCTGGCGCAGGCGACGGCGACCGCGGCCGTGCAGCTCGAGGGCCGGTTCGTCTTCGGGGTCGGCACCGGTGAGGCGCTCAACGACCACGTCCTGGGCGACCACTGGCCGCCGATCGGCCAGCGGCTGGAGATGCTGGAGGAGTCGATCGGGCTGATCCGCCGGATGCACGAGGGCGGGACGGTCAACCACCGCGGGAAGTACTACCGCGTCGAGGACGCCCGCATCTACACGCTCCCGGAGAACCCGGTCCCGATCTACGTCTCGGGGTTCGGCGAGCAGGCCTGCGAGCTCGCCGGGCGCATCGGCGACGGCTACTGCGGGGTCGCCCCCGACTCCTCCCTCCTCGAGGCGTTCCGCCGGGCCGGCGGGAAGGGCCCGACGCAGGGCGGCACCAAGGTCTGCTGGGGCGCCGATCGTGAGGAGATGATCGACGTCGCGCACCGCACCTGGCCGAACGACGCCTTCCCGGGCCAGCTCGCCCAGACCCTGCCCCGCCCCGCGGACTTCGAGGCGACGGCCCAGCTGCTCTCGCGCGACGCGGTCCCGGAGCTCTTCGCCTGCGGGCCGGACGTCGACACCCACGTCGCCCAGCTGCGCTCCTACGCCGACGCCGGGTACGACGAGGTGTACGTCCAGCAGATCGGGCCGGACACGGAGGGCTTCTTCGCGGCGTACGAGAAGGACGTCCTGCCCGCACTGTCGGCCTGACGGCCTCGTCAGAGGCGGATGGTGTCCCCGCGCGCCACGAGGTCGAGCCGGTCGGCCCAGCCGGCCTGCTCCGCCTCGGCGACGAAGTCGGACAGCGGCGAGCGGAACACCGTGTAGTCGTCGTAGTGGACGGGAGTGGCCCGACGGGGCGCGATGGTCCGCAGTGCCTCCAGGCCCTGGCGCCCGTCCATGGTGACCACCAGGCCGCCGGGCAACGTGGTGCCGCCGAGGTGCAGCACCGCCCGGTCGACCTCGCCGACGTGGTCGCGGATGGTCTGCAGGCCCTCGAACACCAGGGTGTCGCCAGAGAGGTAGACGCGGCGGAGCACCGTCCCGTCGCCCGCGGTGAACTCGAGCAGGCTGCCCATCACCGGCGGCAGCAGGCGCCCCAGCGGGCGGGGCGCGTGCCGCCCGGGCAGCGCGGTCACCCGCAGCGTCGCCCCGTCCGGGCCGGCGAGCGTGTGCGACTCCCAGGTGTCCAGCCCGATCGCGCGCGGGAAGCCGTGCCGGGTCTGCAGCCGCTTCGACCCGTGCCGCGTCGTGACGATGGGCGTGCTGCGGGGCAGGCGGCGCCGGGTCTCCCGGTCCCAGTGGTCACCGTGCAGGTGGGACAGGACGACGGCGTCGACGGGGGCGAGCTCCTCCGGGGTCCACGCGGGCTCGGTGAGCCGCCGCGACGACAGCCCGTGCCCGAGGTAGGCGCGCTGGCCGCGGTGCAGGAAGTTCGGGTCGGTCAGCACCCGCATCCCGGCGCAGCGGAGCAGGACCGTGGCCGTCCCGACGAAGGACAGCGACGGTTCCGTCGGGTCCGGCGCGGTCACCGGCTCAGTACCCGACGAGCGCGTCGCGGGCGCACTCCAGCGCGAAGAAGGCGTCCTCGACCTGACCCGAGGCCAGGTACGCCCAGGCGGTGCGGATGCCCGCCGAGGCGCGGCCCCCGCACCCGTCGCCGTGCTCCGCGGTCGACCGCGCGAGGGCGAGGGCGTGCGTCGGTCCGTGCGTGACGTCGGGCCCGGCCGCGACGAGGGCCTGCGTCGCGTCGTCGACCAGGGGGCGCAGGGCGTCCCGCCGGGCTCGCTCGAGCTCGCGGTGCCGTGGGTGTTCCGGGGCGATGGTCATGGGTGGGCCTCCTGGCCGTCGGCATCGACACGACGGCTGTGGGCATCAACCGATGATCCCGAGTGCCCAGCCGGGCCCCGGGACACACGTCGATCCCCGGGGCCGGGTCCGGTCCGGGTCAGGGGAGGACGAAGCCCGCGCGGCAGGCCTCCAGGCGCTCCGCCCGCTGCCCCGCCCTGATGACCGCCCGGCGCTCGTCCTCCGACTCGCCGCCCCACACCCCGAACGGCTCCTGCACGGCCCGCGCCCACCGACGGCACGCTTCGATCACCGGGCACGAGGCACAGACCCGCTTGGCGCGGTCCTCCCGCGCCCGACGCCGGTGTCCGCGCTCGCCGCTCGGGTGGAAGAACGCCTCGAGCTCCATGCCCTGGCACGCGGCGAGCTCCTGCCAGTCCCAGTGGCTCGCGGTGGGGAGGGGGAGTCGGGTCACCGCGGTCATCACGCGGCTCCTCTCGGCGGGCCGGCCACGCCCTGTCACGGGCGCGCTCCGGGTGAGCGGTGGGGTGCTCCGGCTGAGAGGTCAACCGTCGGACGAGTGCCCGGCGAGCGCGCCGACGAACCCACCGGTCGAGCCGGATCGCCGCGGGCGGTTTCCCGAGGCCCGGTATCGGCGATCACCTGTGCTCCACCACCACCCCGCGGAGGTCCCCGTGCGCCCCTTCGACGACATCGACCGGCTGGCGGCCTGGCCGGCCCTGGACCGGGTCGCGGCGCCGGCCCGCGATCTCGTGAACCGCGTCCTCACCGACCAGCGCGTGGCCGACGTGCTGCACGGTGTGCCGCTCGGCCACCCGCTGCACCCGATCCTGGCGCAGGCGTCCTTCGGCAGCTTCCTGTCCGCCGGCATCCTCGACCTGCTGCCCCGGACCCGCCGTCCCGCCACCGCCCTCATCGGTGTGGGCCTGCTCGCGGCCGGCCCGACGGCCGCGGCCGGCTGGGCGGACTATTCGCAGGCGCACGAGGAGCAGCAGCGGGTCGGCATCGTGCACGCCGCGGCCAACATCACGATGATCAGCGGGTACGTCGTCTCCCTGGCGGCCCGGGCGCGCGGGCGCAGCTTCCGCGGTGCGATGTGGGGCTGGGCGGCGCTGGCCGTCGGCTCCGCGGGCGCGGCCCTCGGCGGCCACCTGAGCTACCACCAGTCGCTGGGCGCGAACCACGCCGAGGCCTACCCGCACATCGGCCC
>NZ_JBVPVA010000901.1:0-6809 GCF_055612215.1 Actinomycetospora sp.
CACTACGAGCGGTTGCGCGCGCAGCGGCCCTTCGCCCGCGGCGCGTTCTCGCGGGTGAGCGTGCACCACGACGTGTGCACCGAGGTGCTGCGCAGCGAGGACTTCGGCGTGGCCGACCGCGACGAGGCCATGCCCGCCGCCGTACGGCTCGCCCTCCGTCTCGCGGGCCCGCCGCCCCATCCGGGGCCCATCGACCCGCCGTCGATGCTCGCCGTCGACGACCCGGACCACACCCGGTACCGGCGCCTGGTCACCCGCGCCTTCACCGCACGCCGGGTCGCCGCGCTGCGCGGGCGGACCGAGGAGATCGCGGCGGACCTGCTCGACTCCCTCGCGCGCCCCGACGGCGGCCCCGTCGACCTCGTCGAGCGCTACGCGAGCCTGCTCCCGGTCACGGTGATCTCGGAGATGCTCGGCGTGCCCACCGCGATGCGCGAGCAGTTCCTGACCTGGGGCGACGGCGCCGCCGCATCGCTCGACCTCGGGCTGCCGCACGACCGGTGGTCGCTGGTCCAGCGCAACGTCGCCGCCCTGCACGACTGGATGACCGGGCACCTGCGCCGGCTGCGGGCCGACCCGGGCGACGACCTCCTCTCCCAGCTCGTGACCGTGGCCGACGACGACGGCACCGGTCTCACCGAGCGCGAGCTCGTCTCGACGGCGCTGCTCGTGCTGGCGGCGGGGTTCGAGACGACGGTGAACCTCATCGCGAACGGCAGCCGGCTGCTCTTCGACCACCCCGAGGAACGTGCCCGCCTCGCCGCGGACCCCGCGCTGTGGCCGACGGCGGTCGACGAGGTGCTGCGGGTGGAGTCCCCGGTGTCGCGGACCGCGCGGCGGGCCCGGCGCGACACCGAGGTGGCCGGCGTGGCGATCCCCGCCGGCTCCCTGGTGGTGACGGTGCTCGCCGGTGCGAACCGCGACCCGCTGGTCTTCCCCGAGCCCGACCGCTTCGACGTCGGCCGGGCCAACGCCCGCGACCACGTCGCGTTCTCCAGCGGCATCCACTACTGCCTGGGCGCCGCGCTCGCCCGGATGGAGGGCGAGGTCGCGCTCCGCGCCCTCTTCGAGCGCTTCCCGGACCTCGCGCCGGCCGGGGAGGCCCGCCGTCGCCCGACCCGCATCCTGCGCGGCTACGAGGCGATGCCGGTCCTGCCCGGGCCGGCGCGGCGCGAACCGGCCGGGTCGGGCGCCGTCTGATCTCTCCCGTCGTCTGCGGCTGTATAGAGAAGGAGCGATACGGCCCGAGACGACGCGATGGGGACCGGGGACGACCCGGGGTGGAGTTCAGGGTCCGACCCGGAGGTGCGGCCCCGGCCACGACGCCAGGCTGGGTCCATGACCGACGAGGACCGGCGCGAGCAGGCGCCCACCGCCATCCCCACCCCCGTGGACGCCCCGGCCGCTCCGGCCTCGGACGAGCCGCCCGCCGTCGAGCCGGAGACCGTCACGGAACCGGAGGCCGTCACGGAGCGGGAGACCGTCCCGCCGCGCTCGGGCGACCTGCCGCCGAGCCCCGCCGACCTGCCCGTCGACCACGACGACCGGGAGCACGTCGTGGGCCTGCTGCAGGAGGCGGTGTCGCGGGGGCTGATCGACACCCTCGAGTTCGACCGGCGCTCCGGGCTCGCCACCACCGCGCGCACGCGGCGGGAGCTCAACGGCCTCGTCGTCGACCTGCCCCTCGAGCACCCCGACCGGGCCCGCGCCCGGACCGCGGCCGAGTCACGGCCGTCCCGGTCCGGCGCCGCGACCACGCCGCCCGACGAGACCCGCGCCGCCTACGCCGCCGGGGACACCAGCGGCACCGTCGCGCTGCACGCGCGGCTCGCCTCGGTCAAGCGCTCCGGGACGTGGGCGGTGCCGCGCCGGCTGGAGATCGACGGGTGGCTCGGGTCCGCGGAGCTCGACCTCACCGAGGCCGTCATCGACCACGAGGTCGTCGAGATCGACGTGGACATGACCCTCGGCTCGGTCGAGCTCCGGCTGCCACCCACCGCGAGCGCCTCCCTCGACGCGGTCAGCGCGACGGCGGGCAGCGTGGAGGACAAGCGCCGCGACGGACGGGCGAACGGGCGGCCGCACGTCGTCGTGACCGGTCGGGTCGCCTTCGGGTCCGTCGAGGTGAAGGGCCCGAAGTGGTGGAAGGGCTGAACGCCACCTCCGGGACACCGGCTCGCGACACACGTCGGAGAACCGGGTCCTGAGGACCCGGATCGGGGCGATCCTGCGTCCCACGGCGGGTCGCCGGTGGAGCTGCGGCCGCCTGGGGCAGGCCGGACGGCTACGTGAAGGCGCTGTGGCCGGTGATCTCCCGGCCCACGATGAGCGTCTGCACGGTCTCGGTGCCCTCGAAGGTGTGGATCGACTCGATGTCGGCCATGTGCCGGATCACGTGGTTGTCGAGCAGGATGCCGTTGCCGCCCAGCAGGTCGCGGGCCTCGGCGATGACCCAGCGCGCCTTGCGGGTGTTGTTCATCTTGGCCAGGCCGGCGATGGTCGGCGCGAGGTCGCCCTCCTCGGCCAGCCGCGCGATCTGCATGCAGTAGAGCTGCATCCCGGTCAGCTCGGCCAGCATCTTGACCAGGCGCTCCTGCACGATCTGGAACGACGCCAGCGGGTGCCCGAACTGCGTGCGCTCGAGGGTGTAGCGCAGGGCGGCGTCGTAGGCGGCGGTCGCGTGACCCAGGGCCATCCAGGCGCACGTGCCGCGGGTGGTGGCCAGCACCCGGCCGGTGTCCTTGAACGTCTCGGCGCCCGGGAGCCGGTCGCGGTCGGGCACGCGGACGCCGTCGAGGGTGATGTCGGCCTGCCAGACCGAGCGCATCGAGCCCTTGCGGGGGATGACGGTGCCCTCGTAGCCCGGGGTGGACGTGTCGACGATGAACCCCTTGACCGCCTGCGTCTCGGCGTCGCGGGCCCACACCACCGTCCGGCCGGCGATGCTCCCGTTGCCGATCCAGCGCTTGCGGCCGTCGATGACCCAGTCGTCGCCGTCGCGCCGCGCGGTGGTCTCCAGCGACACCGAGTCCGACCCGTGCTCGGGCTCGGTGAGCCCGAACGCGCCGATCAGGTCGAGGCGGGCCATCGCCGGCAGGAACTCCTGCTTCTGCTCCTCCGAGCCCAGCATCGCGATCGCCTTCATCGCGAGCCCGGACTGGACGGCGTGGAACGTGGCCAGGCTGCCGTCGCCGCGGGCCAGCTCCATCGACACCAGCCCGCACGTCAGGTGGTCGAGGCCGGGGCACCCGTAGCCGGTGATGTCGTCGCCGACGATGCCGAGGGCCGGGAGGCCATTGATCACGTCCCACGACATCTCCGCGGCGTCCCAGGCCTCGGCGGCCCGCGGGATCACCTCGTGGTCCACGAAGCGGCGCACCGCGGTGAAGGTGTCCCACTGCGCGTCGGTGAACTGGTGGCGGACCGAGAAGAAGTCCGTGCCGAGCGCCTCGGTCAGCTGGTGCTGCGCTCCCGAGGAGTCGGCGGGGATGGAGGTGTCGACGGCCATGCGGTCCTCCGCGGGTCGGGGCGTTCAGGTCGTGTGCCCGCCGTCACCTACCGGCAATCCCCGGGCCCGGTCCGGGGCACGCCGCCCGGCGGGCCGCCCGCACGGCGAGCAGGACCAGCCCGACGCCGAGGAGCACGCCGTGCGCGATCCGCACCTCGGGGCCGGCGAAGAACTGCGGCAGGAAGCCGATCATCGCGACGGCGAACGGCACGGCCACGACGCCCTCCCGCGCCACGAGCAGCACCCCGGCGACGGCGAGCGCGA
Source organism: Actinomycetospora sp. (assembly GCF_055612215.1). NCBI lineage: Bacteria > Bacillati > Actinomycetota > Actinomycetes > Pseudonocardiales > Pseudonocardiaceae > Actinomycetospora > Actinomycetospora sp. The sequence goes on from NZ_JBVPVA010000901.1 coordinate 3,773, forward strand.
CGAGCCCGGCGACGAACACCACGGCCGCGACGGGACCGAGCCGGATCGCCTCGGCGACCTCGGCGAGCTGCGGGCCCGACAGCCGCTGCCCGAGGACGTGCAGAGCGAACACCTCGGCGCCGTAGTAGGGCAGGACGAGGCCGGTCCCGACCCACCAGGTGACCTCGGCGGCCCGGCCGAACCCGTGCAGGGCGAGCCCGACCAGCACGAACCCGGCCACGGCCGCGAGGTGGGCGACGACCCAGGCCGTCGAGGAGAACGCCGCGGCCTCGCCGGCGGGCGCGGCGTCCCCGTACGGCCGCACCACGGGGTAGACGACGAACAGCAGGCCCGCGAGCCCCAGGAGCACCGCGGGCGCGGTGACGGCGCGGGGGACGGCCGGACGGGTGGGGGCGGTGACCACGGTGGACCTCCGATGCGAGAGCAGTGCTCACAGCATCGACGAGAGCGACGCTCTCGTCAAGAGCAGTGCTCTCGGACCTGCTCGGGCATCAGACACGTCGTCTCCCCGCGAGGACTCGACGTGGGTGCACGCCTCAGGTGACGGCCGTCAGGCCGCCGTCGCGGTCACCGACGATCAGGGCGCCGTCCGCGGTCATCGCCGGGTACGCGTCGATCGGGCCGCCGAGGGGAAGGTCGAACAGCACCGACCCGTCCGGTGCGACCCCGAGCAGGTGTCCCTGCTGGGTGCCGAAGTACACCTGTCGTGCCCGGTCGACCACGACGGAGCTCCAGATCTGCCGGGGCGGGTGCAGCTCGTAGCTCGCGGCCGGGGAACCGTCCGCGGCGCGGACCACTCGCACCCGTCCGGCGTGGTCGGCCAGGTAGGCGTACCCGTCGGCGGTGACGACCGGTGAGGAGTACGTGATCACGGCGGGAGCGCTCCAGCGCAGGGTCCCGTCGCGGCGGTAGGCCCACTCGCGGGTGCCGTTGGTGCCCAGCAGCACGGTGCCGTCGGGGGAGAGCCCGGCCGAGACCTCGCTGATGCCGTCGCCGGGGTCCGCACGCCAGGCGACCCGCCCGGAGGCGCCCAGGTCGTCGAGGGCGATCAGCGCGGTGTCCGCGGTCGTGTAGAGCCGCCCCGCTCCATCGGTGACCACCGACCCGTAGGACGTCGAGCCCACGTCGACCGTCCACGCCGGCCGGTGCGCGCCGGCCGCGACGTCGAGCGCGCTCACCCCGCCCGCGGTGTCACCGACGTACACGCGTCGACCGTCCGCGGTGACCGGCGACGTCGCCCGGCCGGGCAGCGGTTGGGACCACAGGAGCACCCCCGCCGGGGACAGGGCGACCAGGTCGTGGGCGGGGGTTCCCCACAGCACCGTCCCGTCGGGCAGCACCAGCGCCGACACGGACAGATCGGCCTCGTCGGGATCGGGCCGGTGGGCGTCGTAGGTCCACCGGTCGGCGCCGGTGGCGGGGTCGACGGCGTGCAGCACCCCGGCGTTGGTGGCGGTGTAGATCGTGCCGTCGGCCCCCAGGACCGCGCCGGCCTCCACCGGCGCGCCCAGCGCGCGGTGCCAGCGCACCCGGCCCGCGCGGGGCCCGTCGCCGGTCGACACCCCGCCGTGGCGGGCGTCGTGCATCGCCTCGGGCCACGCCGTCCACGTCGATGCCCCCGGGGCGGTGGTCGGCAGCGGCCCGAGCCCGGCCCCGGCCACGCGGCCGCCCTCCGCGTCGCCCGCGGGTGGGGGCGCCGACGTCGGCGCCGGTGGTGCCGGAGTCCCACCGCAGGCCCCCAGCAGCCCAATCACCACCGCGACGGCCAGCAGGTGCCGCACCCGCGAGGGGACGGTGCCGTCGGCGGCTGCGCTCCCGACGATCACGGGGTCGCGTCGTCGTCCTCGTCGGGACGTCCCGCGAGCGCTCGTGCCCGAGCCGCGTCGACGTCGTCGAACCCGAGCTGCGTCACGACGTCGCGCTGCCGGACCTGGGCGTCGATCCAGCGGGTGTGCGCCTCCCACGCGGCCTGGCGGGTCGTGTCCAACGCCCGTCCGATCTGCGCCCACGACGCCCCGGCCGCCCGGGCCGACCGCACCGTCAGCTGGCGTCCGGCGACGGCCTTGCGCGCGATCAGCTCGCCCAGCGCGAGCAGTTCCAGCGCCTCCGCCCGATCGAGCGGCACGACGCCGTCGGGGTCGTCGGGATCGACGAGGGAGTCGCGCAGGCGCAGGTCGTCGTACCGCGCCACGGCGGTGCGCAGGGTGAGCTCGCGGTCGAGTGCGTGCGGCGTGGTCATCGCCGCAGCGTCCGTCAGGCCGGCTTGACTGTCAAGCCGGCCTGACAGACGCCAGGACCGGGGATCGCCGGGCGAGACCGGCCCCGGTGCCCGCGAGGCTCAGGCGATGTGCCGCCCGGAGATCGAGCGGGCGATCACGAGCTGCTGGATCTGCTCGGTGCCCTCGAAGATGTCGTAGATCTGTCGCGGGTCGTCGCCGACCTGCGCCGACCGCGACAGGACCTGCTCCGAACTGGGCCGAAGCTGCTCGACACTTCTCAGCTCCGCTGGGCGCTCTCCGACCTTCGACGGCCTGACGACGGCCTGGGCAGCCTTCGCCTTGCGATTGGGTCGCGAGCTTTCGACGCGGTCCGGTGGAGTCCGTCTCCACAGGTCGGGCTTCGTCCACGGTCGGAAGAATCCGGGGGCGTGCGCCGAGTTGGCTGCAAGTGGCCGTAACCGTGTCCCCAGAGCGCATCGGTGGCACGCTCCCAGTGTGGGCACGTACCTCGGTTCGGTGGCGGCGTTGTTGGTGCGGGCGGAGGCGCCGGAGGTTCCGTGGAACAGCCCGCAAACCTGGCCGATGTGGGCGCAGTTGCTGCCCCATGCCCTCGCGGTCAGCACCGGGCCCTACGCCCACGCCGACGAGCACCAGGCATGCTGGCTGCTGACCAAGAGCGGCGACTACCTGCAGACCCCGCGGTGACCCCTGGCGCGCGCTGCCGCTGTTCCAACAAGCCTACGAACGCAACCTCGGACGCTTGGGCCCCGACCACCAAAGGACGCTGTCCTCGGCTATAGACCTCGCCATCGACTTGC
>NZ_JBVPVA010000959.1:0-1619 GCF_055612215.1 Actinomycetospora sp.
GTCGAGAAGACCTATCTCGCGGTGACCGCCACGACCGGGCTCCCCGAGCGCGGGCGGATCGAGTTGCCCCTCTCGGTCGGGCGCAAGAATCGCGTGCGGATCGCCGCGCCGCGCGAGTCGATCGTCCGCGACGGCGACACCTGGAGCGTCCCCGCCGAGGCGGTCCTCGACGGCGTCAGCACCTACCCGAGCACGACGACCTTCGAGAGGCTCGGCGAAGCCGAGGGCACGACGGTGCTCGCGGTCCACCCCGAGACCGGCCGGCGCCACCAACTCCGGGTCCACCTCGCCTGGATCGGGCACGCGATCGTCGGCGACCCGCTCTTCGACAAGCACCCGACGACCCGCACGGGGCTGCACGCGCGCTCATTGACCTTCGATGCCCCCGACGGGCAGCGCCTCACCGTCACGGCCGAGCCCGACGACGAGTTCCGAGCCCTGGGTGGCTCCGCCCTGTGAGCACTTTCGGGTGTCATAGCCCCAGAAAGTGCTCACGAGCGCGAAGCGCACCTATGCGAGCGCCTCCGCCAGCAGGTCCAGCGACGCCGCGAGCCCGTCCGCGTCGATCACCGGGAAGTACTGCAGCATCTCCGGGTCGGTGATCCCGGACCAGTCGTAGGTCAGCGTCACCCGCGTCCCGTCCCCGACCGGCTCCAAGCGGTAGATCCACGTGTGCCCGGCCGGCGGGTCGCCGACGCCACCGGGCGCCCACCCCAGGGCCGTGTCCGGCTCGTAGACGACGACGTGGTTCTCCATCGTGTAGTCGCCGAACAGCTCGTTGTGCATGTCCATCGTGAACACGTCGCCGAGCTCCTCGATGGCGAGGTGTGTCCGGGACGCGCGCACCATGCCGGAGGCGTCGAGGTCGGGGTGCCGGTCCGGGTCGGCGATCAGGGCGAACGTGCGCTCGGGCGGCGCGTCGATCGTCCGGGACACCTGGATGCTGCGGTCGGTCGTCTCCACGGACGTCATGACGACGATCGTGGCACGGTCACGAACGCGTGCCACGCCCCGGCCGGGGGTAGACGTCCCCCCGTGGGAGCCCGCATCACGCTCGCCCGGGGTGACATCACCACCCAGGAGGTCGACGCGATCGTCAACGCCGCGAACTCGACGCTGCTCGGCGGCGGCGGGGTCGACGGTGCGATCCACCGCGCCGGCGGCCCGGAGATCCTCGCCGAGTGCCGCGAGCTGCGCGCGAGCACGCTCCCGGACGGGCTGCCGACCGGCCAGGCGGTCGCGACGACGGCCGGGAAGCTCCCGGCGCGGCACGTCATCCACACCGTCGGGCCGGTGTACGCGAAGCGCGAGGACCGCTCGGAGCTGCTCGCGAGCGCCTACCGCGAGTCGCTGCGGGTGGCCGACGAGGTCGGCGCCCGGACCGTCGCCTTCCCCGCGGTCTCCGCCGGGGTCTACGGCTGGCCGATGGACGACGCGGCGCGGATCGCCGTCGGGACTGTCGCGTCCGCGCGCACGGACGTGGAGGAGGCCCGGTTCGTCCTGTTCGGCGACGAGGCGTACGAGGCGTTCACGCGAGCGGTCGACGCACTCGGCTGAGAGCAGCCACGACGCGACGAGAGCGTCGAGGCGCGTTGATCAGGAGCACGCCACACAGCTCC
>NZ_JBVPVA010000037.1:0-4942 GCF_055612215.1 Actinomycetospora sp.
TGCAGGAGCTCGTCGACGAGGGCAAGATCCGCCACGTCGGCGTCTCCAACTTCGACGAGGAGCAGATGGCGGCGTTCGACCGCCGTCGGCCGGTGGAGACGCTGCAGCCGCCATACCACCTGTTCCGCCGCGGCATCGAGACCGGCGTGCTCCCCTACGTGCGCGAGCACGACATCGGGACGCTCGTCTACTCCCCGCTCGGCTCCGGGCTCCTCACCGGCGCGATGGACGAGAACACGACGTTCGAGGAGTCGGATTGGCGCTCGCAGGCCTCCGCGTTCCAGGGCGACAAGTTCCGGACCAACCTCGCGGTGATCGAGCGGCTGAAGAACTTCGCCGCCGACAAGGGCATCGAGGTCTCCCAGCTGGCCATCGCCTGGGTGCTCGCCCAGGACGGCATCGACGTCGCGATCGTCGGGGCCCGTTCGGAGAAGAACATCGAGCGCTCGCTGGCCGCGGTCGACGTCGAGCTGTCCGACGAGGACCTCCGCGAGATCGAGAAGCTCACCGCCGACGGCATCCAGGTCTCCGGCGCGTCCCCCGAGGGCGTGGCGTAGGCGCCCGACGTCGGGGCTACTCCGGCAGCGCGAACTGGATGCGCTGGATCGAGGTGCTGATCGGCGCGAACAGCTCGCGACGGATCCGGTTGTGCTCGGGGTCCGCGTCGTAGATCCGGTACGCCTCGTCGTCGGGGAAGTCGACGGTGAGGCAGTACGACGCGTTCCCCGGGCGCAGCCCGAGGTCCCGTCCGGCGAGCAGGGTGAACTCGAGGCCCGCCACCCGCAGGTCGCGCAGCGCCTGGAGGGCGGACTCGACCTGCTCCGGCGACACCCCGTCGGCGACGACCCCGACCACCACGTTGCGGATCACGGGGTCAGCATGCCGTCCGTCAGATCGCGCGGCAGCTCGTCGGGCGGCAGCTCGTCCGACGGGCGGAACGGCTCGGCCGCGACACGCGCCGAGCGCGACGCGCACCGCTCGAGCACCGTGCCCAGCCCGCTCCGGGTCGCGACCACGAGCAGCCGGTCCCCGACCTTGAGGCGACGGTGCGGACGCGGCGGGATCTCCAGCACGGCGTCGGGGCCGGCCCCGCGGTAGACCCCGACGACCCGCACCGCGCCGGGCTCGACCAGCCCGCCCACGGTCAGCCCGGCCATCAGCGACGCGCGCCCGACAGTCACCTCGGCCATGAGGAGGATCCGGCGCCCGACCGGGATCGTCGCGAGCACCTGCCCGTCGCGCAGGGCCGCGGCGAAGACCGGCGCGGCCACGTAGGACACGCTGCGCGAAATCGCGTCCATGCCCCGCTCCACGCGCGCCGCGAGGTCGTCGTCGCGCAGGCGCAGCACGACGCGCACCGCGCGCTGGACGGACCGCCCGACGAGCGCGGCCTGCAGGTTGGTCGCGTCGTCGCTGGTCACGGCGACCAGCGCGCGGCACTCCTCGGCACCGGCCTCGCGCAGCACCCGCTCGCGGGTCGCGTCGCCCAGCACGACGGGCACGCCGGCCCGCGCCACCGCGGCCACCCCGACGGCGTCGTCGGTGCGCTCGACGGCCACCACCGGGACGCCCCGCTCGCGCAGGGTGCTGACGATGCGCGTGCCGACGTTGCCGAGACCGACGACGACGACGTGGTCCCGGCGCGGCATCCGCCGGGGCCCGCTGCCCACCACCCGGGCACTGACGGCGCTCTCCACGACCACCGCCGTCACCAGCGGGATGATCGCGATGCCGATGACCGTGACGAAGCCCTGGATGACCCGGACGGCGACGCTGGCGCCGGTGTCGGGCTGGGCGGCGCCCGCGGAGTCGAGCACCGCGAGGTAGACCGCGTCGCCGAGCGAGTACCCGCCGGCCGTCGCGAACGCCATGGTGCCCAGGACGAACAGCCCGAACAGGGCGAGTGTCGCGCGGGCGAGGCGGCGCGTGAGGCTGCCGCGCAGCCGCACGAGGAGCCGGTCGGCGACGTTGCGCAGGCGCTCGGTGCGGGGCCGGGAGAGCTGGTCGGTCGCGCGGGCCCGGGACTCCGCGACGGCCAGGACGTAGTCGGCCGCGTCGGGCCCGGTCCCGTCCTCGGGCAGCAGCCGCGGCCCGCCGCGCGCACCGGTCTGGGAATTGGCGGCGAGCCCGCACACGACGGCCTCGTCGCGCACCTCGCGGCGTCCGGCGACGACGAAGGTCCGGTCGGGGACCCGCACGTGCTGGCGCGTGTTGCGCCCGATGGCCTGCGCGACGAACGAGGGGGCGGCGGTCTCGGACACCGAGAGCACCGTGGCGGTCGGCAGGATCTGCTCGATGCGCCTGCCCAGGCGGGTGTTGAACAGCCGGACGACGAGGCGCACGCCGGGGTCGATCTCCTGCACCCGCAGCGCCCGGTGGATGTTGGTGACGTCCTCGCGGTCGACGAGCGCCACCGCCGTCGCCCCGCGCACCCCGGCGGCGAGGAAGGTGCGGTCGTCGTCGGAGCGTCCGCCCTCGACCAGCTGCACGCCGGGCGACCGCTCGATCTCCGGGACGTAGCGGCCGGTGCGGTCGGCCACGACGACGACGATGTCGACGGCGCTGCCCTGGCGCCGCAGCGCCTGCACGATGCGCAGCGTCAGCAGGTTGTCCCCGCAGATCACGAAGCGCTGGGTGCGCCGACCCGACGGTGTCGCCCCCGCACTCGTCACGAGCGCGCACCCTAACCGCGCGTGACGCCCGACCGTGCCCTTTCGGGCCCGTCCACCGTCTCCGCGGTGCCCGCCTCGTCGACGGCCGCCGTGGCGCGCGCGCCGTGGACCGCGGGCACCGCGAGCTCGGTGTCGGCCTCGCGCCCGCGGAGGCGGCGGGTGCCGATGACGGTCCAGCGCCGTGCCTCGGCAGGCCTGGCGCGGTGCAGGGCGGCCCCCGAGACCGCGACCCGCCCGGGCATCCCCTTGGCGAGGTCGCAGAGCCGGGCCGCCTCGTTCACCGGGTCCCCGATGACGGTGTACTCGTAGCGCCGCGCGACCCCGATGTTCCCCGCGACGGCCTCCCCGGCCGACACCCCGATCCCGGCCCGGACCGCGACCCCGCGCCCGAGCCGGTCGGTCAGCGCGCGGGCGGTGGCGAGGGCGGCGCCGGCCGCGTCGTCGTGGTCGGTGGGCGCGCCGAAGACGGCGAGCGCGGCGTCGCCCTCGAACTTGTTGATCCACCCGCCGTGGCCCTCGACGACGTCGACGACCTCGGCGAAGAACCGGTTGAGGTGGCCCATGACCTCGGTCGGCGGGCGGGTGGCGGCCAGGTGGGTCGACCCGACCAGGTCGACGAACAGCACCGCCACGTCGCGCACCTCGCCGCCGAGCTCGACCCGGCCGGCCACCGCCGCGGCGGCGACGTCCTCCCCGACCTGCTGGCCGAACAGCTCGCGCACCCGGTCCCGCTCCCGCAGCCCGGCAACCATCGTGTTGAAGCCGGACTGGAGCAGGCCGAGCTCGGTGGTGTCCGAGACCTCGACGGTGACGTCGAGGTCGCCGTCCTCGACGCGGCGCAGGGCGCGGCGGACCGCGAGCACCGAGGCGGCGAGCGAGGTGGACGTCAGCGCGGTGACGAGGAAACCGACGGCGAGCGCGAGCAGCGCCAGCACGAGGGTGACGAGGCCGAGCCGGTCGACGGTGAAGTACTTCGAGTAGACCAGCGAGGTCGCGGCGGCGATGACGAGGCCGAGCAGCGGGACGCCGGTGCCCATCACCCAGGTGCCGAGCGAGCGCAGGGCGACGCCGGGCAGCCCGTTCCCGCTGGGCGGCTGGAGCACGAACACCCGCGCGACCTCGCGGCGCAGCGCGAGCTCGGTCAGCCGGTACGCGACCGTGACGGTCGTGATCGCGCCCAGCGCGATCATGCAGGCGACCGCGACCGCCAGCGTGGCCGACCAGCGCGCGTCGACCACGGCGAACAGCAGCACGCCGACCAGCCACGGCACCGCCTGCACCACCGCGAGGCGCAGCGGCGCCCGCAGGACCACCCGGCGTGCCCGGACGCGGTGCCGGTCGCGGGCGGCCTCGGACGCCCCGGGGCCCGGCGGGTCGGGGATGCGCATCCAGGACCAGCCGACCGCGAACGCCATGGCCGCGCCGAGCGGGGCGTAGACGCCGAACAGGAGGAGGTTGACGCGCAGCGCGTCCGTCTGGTCGGCGACGAGCACCCGGAACGGGAGCACCCACCCGGCGAGCCCGACGAGCAGGCCCGCGCCGACGAGGTTGGCCACGACGATCAGCGCGCCGGCGACCGCCTTCGTCCGGAACGCGACGTCGCTGGGCGCCTCGGCGGCCCCCTCACCGCGCTCACCGGCGCGCGACGGCGGGCCCGCGGGCGGTGCCGCGGGCCCGGTCGCGTCGTCCGGTGGGCGTCGGGTCACGGTTCCCGACGGTAACCACGCACCCCCGCCCCGCGGGGGTGGTGTGGTCGAGGCGTCAGCTGTCCGATCCGGACGCGGCGGGCATTCCCGGCGTGTTCGTCGGCATCGGCGGACGCTGGGGGGTCTCCATCGTGTCCGGGCCGGTGGACTTCGCCGCGCCGGGCCGGGGCAGACCGAGCTCCTGCCGGCGCTCGTTGGCCTCGCGGAGCTTCTTGGCCGGGAGCGAGAGCCGCCAGATCGAGCGGGTGGCCTGCCAGAACTGCCGCGGGAACGAGCCCGTGGTGTAGGGCAGCTCGTACTTCTCGCACAGCGCCCGGACGCGCTCCGCGATCTCCGGGTACCGGTTGGACGGGAGGTCGGGGTAGAGGTGGTGCTCGATCTGGTAGCCCAGCGAGCCGGACATGATGTGCATCAGCCGGCTGCCGGTGAAGTTGGCCGACCCGAGCAGCTGGCGCAGGTACCACTCGCCCTGCGTCTCGTTCTCCAGCTCCTCCTCGGTGAACACCTCGGCGCCGTCGGGGAAGTGCCCGCAGAAGATGATCGCGTAGGACCAGATGTTGCGGA
>NZ_JBVPVA010000984.1:0-1820 GCF_055612215.1 Actinomycetospora sp.
GAAGTGGATCGACCCCAGCGTACCGACGGCCCGCACCGCACCGACCGCCGGGCCATCGACGTCACCCGCCGTGAGCAACCGGCCCCGCTCCGTCCCCGTGCGGCCCCGCCCGTGTCGGAAGTGACCGATTCGGTCGTGCGCATCTGAGTTGCCAGTCACTCTGCGGAGCTTCTTCTTGAGCTGGATACCCCCAAGTGGTCTAACGTCTGCTCTCGCAGACGCCCAAACGGGTGTATGCGTTAGCCCGAATGCGACGAAGAGTGACTACGAGTCCTCTCGAGACCGAGGAGCTCCCGCCATGCCCCGCGATCAGTTCCCGACGCTGTCCGTGATCGTCCCGGCCCGCAACGAGGCCCGGAATCTCGAGATCGTCCTGCCCTACCTCCCGACGCACGCCGAGGTCGTCCTCGTCGACGGCCACTCGGCCGACGACACCGTGGCCGTCACGCGGCGTCTGCGCCCGGACGCCGTCGTCGTCACCCAGACCCGCCGGGGGAAGGGCAACGCGCTGGCGTGCGGGTTCGCGGCCGCGACCGGCGACGTGATCGTCATGTTCGACGCCGACGGCTCCGCCGACCCCTTCGAGATCCCGGCCTTCGTCGGGGCGCTCACCGCCGGGGCCGACGTCGCGAAGGGCACCCGCTTCGCGCAGGCCGCCGAGGCGGGCAGCGAGGACATCACCCGGCTGCGCCGCCTCGGGAACGCGGGCCTCAACGGGCTGGCCAACGTCGCGCTCGGCACCCGGTACAGCGACCTCTGCTACGGCTACAACGCCTTCTGGCGCGACGTGCTGCCGGTGCTCGACCTCCCGGCCCTCGACCTCCCGGTCCCGCCCACGACGATGGTCTGGGGCGACGGCTTCGAGATCGAGACGCTGCTGACCTGCCGCTTCTCCCTCGCCGGCCTGAAGATCGCGGAGGTCGCGAGCACCGAGCGCGAGCGCATCCACGGCGAGACCAACCTGCGCACCTTCGCCGACGGCACGCGGGTGCTGCGCACCCTCGCCCGGGAGTGCGCCCCGGTCGTCCGCCGCCGCCCGGCCCGCCGGGCCGCAGCGCTCGCCACCCTCGCTCCGCTCGCCCCGGTTGCGTCCCCCGTCGCTCCGCTCGCCCCGGCCACGCCGCTGTCGGTGGTGCCGGCACCGGTGGCCGACGAGGCCGTCGCCGTCCTCGACGAGGCCGCCGCCCCGGCCGAGGCGACCGTCACCTCGATCGGGCGCCCGGCGCCCGTGTCCGACGAGCGTCCGCTCGCGGCCTGATCCGCCACCCATCCCGCCCCACCCGGAGGCAGAGTCCCGTGACCGTCCCCCAGGAACCGTCCGCACCGCTCCCGACGTGCGCCGTCGTCGTCTGCGCCTACACCGAGCGCCGGTGGGACGACCTCCGCGCGGCCATCGCCTCGCTGGCCGCGCAGACCCACCGGCCGGAGCGGGTCCTGCTGGTCGTCGACCACCACCCCGGCCTCGCCGTGCGGGCCTCCGGGTTCTTCGGTGACGGGGTCGAGGTCGTCGAGAACCGGCGGCGCCAGGGGCTCTCCGGGGCCCGGAACACCGCGATCGACGTGCTCGCCGAGGACGGGGGCCTCCCCGAGGTCGTCGCCTTCCTCGACGACGACGCCGCGGCCCGCCCGGACTGGCTCGCCCGGCTGCTCGCGGCGTTCGACGACGACGTCGTCGCGGTCGGCGGGGCGGCCGCCCCCCGGTGGTCGGCGGACGACCCCCGGACGACCGCAGGCGCCCCTGCGGTGCTCCCCGCCGAGCTGTGGTGGGTCGTGGGCTGCAGCTTCCCGGGCCAGACCGGGGCGAGCGCAGCGACGGGGAG
>NZ_JBVPVA010000022.1:0-1335 GCF_055612215.1 Actinomycetospora sp.
AGCCGGCTGATCTCGTGGGTGCGGCCCCCGACGCGGCCCTTGACCGACTCGCGGTCGCTGCGGGTGTGGGTGGCCGAGGGCAGCATCGCGTACTCGGCGGTGAGCCACCCCAGCCCGGAGTCCCGGCGCCAGCGCGGCACCCCCTGGGTGACGCTGGCGGCGCACAGCACCCGCGTGTTGCCGAAGGAGACGAGGACGGACCCCGCGGGGTGCTGCTGGAACCCGCGCCGGATCTCGATGGGGCGGAGCTCGTCGTCGGACCTGCCGTCGCTGCGTGCCACGGGGATCAACCCTAGAGACCGCCCCGGGGCCGGGACGCGGACCGGGGTCGGCCGGCCGCTCAGATCATGTAGTGCGCGTCCGGGCGGACGAGCTCGACCGGACCGCTGTACTGCGCCCGCGCCTCGGCGAGCAGGTCCTCGCCGTCGTACCAGGACGGGACGTGGGTGAGGAGCAGCCGCTTCGCGCCGGCCTCGCGGGCGACCTGGCCGGCCTGGGTGCCGGAGAGGTGCACGCCCGGGGGCCGGTCCGGGGCGTGGGTCCAGGTGGCCTCGCACAGCAGGACGTCGGCACCCTCGGCGAGCTCCACGAGGGTCCGGCACGGGCCGGTGTCGCCCGAGTACACCAGCGTCCGGCCCTGGTGCTCGAGGCGGACGCCGTACGCCTCGCACGGGTGGTCGACCGGAGCGCTCGAGAGCGCGATGTCGCCGATGTTCGCCGGGCCGTCGGCGAAGACGTGGTAGTCGAAGACGTCGGTGAGGTCGGTCGCGACCCGCTCGTCCGACGACGGCGCGTACGCCACCGCGAGCCGGACCTCCGACTCGCTGGGTCCGTGCAGCGGGAGCACCTTGCCCGGCCCGTCCGGGTGGTAGCGGCGGTGCACGACGAGCCCGGAGACGTCGGCGCAGTGGTCGGGGTGCAGGTGGGAGAGGACGACGGCGTCGAGGTCGAACGGGTCCAGGTGGCGCTGCAGGGTCCCGAACGTGCCGTTGCCGAGGTCCATCACGAGCGTCGTGCCCCGGGTGCGGACGAGGTAGCCCGAGGCGGGTGAGGCGGGTCCGGCGCCGCTGCCGGAGCACCCCAGGACGATCAGTTCCACGCGCGCACCCTACGGCCCGGTCGGGGAGGGCGACACCGGACCGGCGGGCGGGCGGGCGGACCCGCTGCGCCGGTCGGCCGACGCGACGAGGCGCGCGGCGAGGACGCCCGAGAGCGCCCCGAAGAGGTGGGCCTGCCACGAGACGCCGGGCGTGCCGGGCAGCACGCCCCAGAGCACCCCGCCGTAGAGCAGGAGCAGCACGACGGCGAGCACGATCTGACGGCCCGAGCGCGCGA
>NZ_JBVPVA010000027.1:0-3682 GCF_055612215.1 Actinomycetospora sp.
GAACACCCCGAGCCGGTAGCCGACGCTCACGGTCACGACGCGCCCCTCACGGACCAGGCGCACGGTGTCGTACCAGGACAGCGAGGCGCCCCCGATGACGTAGGCGCCGCCGTGGATCCACACCAGCACCGGCAGGTCGTCGCCGGACACGGCGTCGTGAGGTGCCCGCACGGTCAGCCGCAGGCAGTCCTCGTCCTGGCCCAGCGTCTCGGCGTCCGATGGGCCCGCGACGTCGTCCATCCGCGAGGGCAGCTGGGGGCACTGCGGGGCGGGCGTCCCGGCGTCGCGGACGCCGTCCCACGCCGGTTCAGGCTCGGGGGCCGCGAACCGCTCGGCACGGGCGTAGCGCAGGCCGAGGAACTCGACGACGTCCCCGTCGGCGTGCACCCGGCCGCGCACCGCCCCCGAGGGCGTGTCCACGACCACCGGTTCCCCCGCGGTCCGGCTCACCGGCGGCGCCCGGCGGAGCCCTCGCGGTCCTCGCGGTCGCTGCCGTGCTCGTCGTCGTGGCCCGTCGACCCGTGGCCCGAGGACGCGTCGTCGTCGGCGTCCCGGGTCGGGATGCGAGAGGTGCGCGCCACGTCGTCGTCCTCGTCGTCCTCGTCGGGCTCGCCGGCGGCCCCGTGGTCCTCGTCCTCGTCCTCGTCGTCGCCGTCCCGGGCCTGGTGGTCGGCCTGGTAGCGCTGGTAGGCCACCTCGTCGTCGTCGTAGCCCGTGCCGTCGTCCTGGTCGGCCGGCGACTGCTCGTACTCGAAGTACTCGGTGTACTCGGTGTACTCCGCGTCGAGGATGTCGTCGTCGTGGTCGTGCCGGGAGTGCCCCACGGGGCTGGAGTCCTCGTCCGCCGCCGGGCCCTCGTCGCCGACGTCGACCGGTTCGTCGGACGGCGGGCTCCACGGGTCGGTGCTCAGGTGCAGCTCGTCGTAGGCGAGCTGGTCCCGCGTCCGCTGGCCGAAGTAGAGCCCCACCCCCGCGACGAGGCACAGCACCCCGAACACCGCGAAGCCGCTGGAGTGCATCAGCAGCGCGGTGAACAGTCCGAAGACCCCGAAGCCCGCCCAGACGATCCCGACGACCACGAGCTTGGGCGTCGGGCCCTCCCGCTTGAGGTACCCGAGCCCCCCGTCGTCGGGCTCGTCGGCGCCGATCATGTCGTGAAGCCGGCCTCGCGGGCGCGCTCCACCGAGGCCTGGACCTCCTTCTCGGCCGCGGCCCGGCCGACCCACTCGTGGCCCTCGACCTGCTTGTCGGGCTCCAGCGCCTTGTAGACCTCGAAGAAGTGCTGGATCTCCATGCGGTGGTACTGGTCGAGGTGGTGGATGTCGCGCAGGTGCTCGAGGCGCGGGTCGTCGACCGGCACGCACAGCACCTTGTCGTCGCCCCCGGCCTCGTCGGTCATGCGGAACATGCCGATGGCCCGGCTGCGCACCAGGCAGCCCGGGAAGGTGGGCTCCGCGACGAGGACGAGCGCGTCGAGCGGGTCGTCGTCCTGGCCGAGGGTGTCCTCGATGAAGCCGTAGTCGGCCGGGTACTGCGTCGCGGTGAACAGGGTCCGGTCGAGCCGGAGCTTCCCGGACTTGTGGTCGAGCTCGTACTTGTTCCGGCTGCCTCTCGGCACCTCGACGAAGACGTCGAAATCCACGCCTTGCTCCTGTTCCGTCACCGTTCGTGTGGCGCACCAGTGTGGCGTGGACGGTGCCGGAGGGCCACCCCGCCACGTCGGGGACTCGTCGCCCGCCCGGGTCAGGGGTGGGCGGCGGCGATCGCGCGGCCGAACCGGTCGCCGAGGTCGGCGGCCTCGGCGCGGCCCGCCGGGTCGAGGGCGGCGGCGCCGGGGCCGGTCAGGTAGTCCTCGTCGGGGCCGATGAGCACGACGTCGGCGCCGGTCGTCCGCACCTCCGCGAGCTCGTCCGCCACGCCGCGGAGCCCGCCCGCGCTCGGGGTCACCATCGGGGCCAGCACGACGATCCGGTCGTGCCCGGCGGCGAGAGGCACGTGGGCGAGCGAGGCGATGCCGCCGTCCATGAACTCGCGGCCGCCGATCGGGACGACCGGCCAGACCCCGGGCACTGCGCAGCTCGCCGTCACCGCGTCGTCGAGGGCGACCCCGCTCGCGGCGTCGAGCACGACGACCTCACCGCTGTGTGCGTCGACCGCCGTGATGCGCAGCGGGACGGCGGGCCAGTCGTGCACCGGGAGGCGGGCGGACACCGAGCGCCCGCGGCCGGGGGCGGTGGCCGGGTCGAGCTCGCGGGCGTACGCGCCGACCGCCCGCCGGGCCCCGACCGGGTCGCCCGACATCGCCGGGTCGGCCATCCGGGTCAACAGCCCCTCGAGGTCGACGGCGCGGGCGACCTCGGAGGAGGCCGGCTCGTGCTGGGCGGCCCAGGCGTCCTCGAGATCCCACCACTCGCTGCGGTCCGCGGCGGCGGCGACGATCGTGCCGACCACCGACCCGGCCGAGGTCCCGACGACGAGGGCGGGCGCGTCGAGCGCGACCGCGAGCGCGCCACCCGCGGCGCGCAGCCCGTGCAGGACGCCGATCTCCCAGGCGATGCCGGTGACACCGCCACCGGAGAGCACCAGGGCCGTCGTCCCCTGCCGGGCCGCGCGGCCGTCGGGGGCCGGTCCGCCGTTCGCTCGTGTCACGCCCGGCACGCTAGCGCCGGACGCGGGTCTCAGGCCTGCTTGATCGCCGAGATGTCGAACTCGAGCCCGACCTTCTCGCTCACCAGCACACCACCGGTCTCGAGGGCGGCGTTGAAGGTGATGCCGTAGTCCTTGCGGTTGATGGTGGTGGCGCCCTCGAAGCCGGCGCGGACGTTGCCGAACGGGTCCTTCGCGAGGCCGGTGAACTCGAAGTCGACGGCGATGGGGGCCGTGACGTCGCGGATGGTCAGGTCGCCGGTGATGCGCCAGACGTCGTCGCCGGCCTTCTCGACGGCGGTCGAACGGAAGGTGATCTCGGGGTACACCTCGACGGCGAGGAAGTCGTCGCTGCGGACGTGGCCGTCGCGCTGCGACTGGCCGGAGTCGAAGCTGCTCGCGGCGATGACGATCTCGGTGCTGGAGGCGGCGGGGTCGGCGTCGTCGATGTGCGCGGTGCCGCGGAACTCGCCGAACGAGCCGCGGACCTTCGTGACCATCGCGTGCCGGGCGGTGAAGCCGATGCGGCTGTGGGCCGGGTCGATCTGGTAGTCGCCGGCGAGCGTAAGCACCGGGGCGGCGGTCTCGGTCATGGTGTCCTCCACGATTGAAGCGTCAACTGATTGCTGTGGACGAGGCTAGCAGCATTGCTTCAAGCTTCAACCGTAGGGTCTGTGGTGCCGCTCACGAGGCCGGCGAGCGGGTCCGTCAGGCGGCGGAGGCAGCCTGGTCGCCGACGAGGACGGTGCCCGACCAGCGCTCGCGCAGCACCCGGGCGAACGCCTCCGCGCCCGCGCCGCGCACGTGCACGACGAGCCGGTCGCCCGCGAGGCCGGTCGCGCTCGTCGCGAACCGGGCGACGGCCTCGACGTCCCACACGCGGGCCCGGATCGGGACGACCACCCGCACCCGCGTCGTCGCGAGCAGCACCGCGAGGGCCTGGGCGGTGACCGGCCAGTGCCGCGCCCGCGGGGCGCCCGCCTCGGCGGCCGGGACGAGCACGGTGGCCGCGCCCGCGCGCTCGGCCTCGCGCGCC
>NZ_JBVPVA010000029.1:0-2449 GCF_055612215.1 Actinomycetospora sp.
AGCAGGCTGCCGGAGACCGCGACGCCGCCGATCAGCGCGAGCGCGAAGCCGCGCTCGGCCTTCGGGAGCCAGCGGCTGGCCGTGCGGCTCGCGGCGGGGAAGGCCGGGGCCTCGGCGGCGCCGAGGACGAGGCGGATGAGCAGCAGGCCGACGAACCCGCCCGCGAGCGGGGTCAGCGCGGTGCACAGCGAGAACAGCAGGATCGCGGTGAGCAGGACCTTCCGCGTCCCGAAGCGGTCCACCAGCGGGCCGGACAGGAAGGCGAAGACCATGTAGCCGATCGCGAAGACGCTCGACACCACGCCGTACTCGGCGGTCGAGATCCCGAATTCCTTCTGCAGTGGCGTGATCGCGTACGAGATCGCGCTGCGGTCGATGTAGTTGATGACGATGAGGGCGACGATCAGGGAGATCGTGGCCCAGCGGAATCGGGTCGGCATGGGCTTCACCTGTCGATGGATGGTCGTTCCGCTGACGGAAACGGCCGACGAATGGTGTGGGTCGAAGAATGGCGGAATCGACCGGAGAAGGTCAAGGTCACCGGTCACGGCCTCGTGAACAATCAGCGAATCGTTCCCATCAGCGGAACGAGTCAGGACGTCAGGGCCGCCGCGAGCCGTGCGCCCAGGTCCGTGGGGCGGCCGCCGTCCCGCAGGGCCCAGACGAGCCGGGCGAGCTCGGCGGCGCGGTCGGCGCCCACGGAACGGGCGGCGTTGCCCGCGAACTTCGTCTCGTGCTCGGCCGCCGAGAGCGGGCGCCCGGGCCCGCCGCGGTTCTCGCGGACCCGCTCGGTGACCGTCTCCCCGTTCCGCAGGTGCGCGGTGAGCACGGCCGGGAACTGCCGGGGGAAGCCGGCGGTCGCCTCGTCGTCGGCGACGACCTCGACGCGGGCGGCCAGCGCGAGCCGGTCCGGGTCGGCGGCGGCGGCGTCGGTGAAGTCGGCGTGGAAGACACCGAGGCCGTCGCGGTCCCCGAGGAAGGCCGCGGCGACGGTGTAGGGCCCGCTGAACGCCGCGTGGTAGCCCGACGTCGGGTGGATCTTCTGCTCGCGCGGTTCGGCGATCGTGCGCAGCACCGGCGCGGGCGCACCCAGGACGAGCCGCTCGACGTCGTCGGGACGGATCCCGCGGTCCCGCAGCGCGAGGGCCGCGTCGATGCCGGCCTGGGTGAAGTGGTTGCACGGGTAGGGCTTGAAGAAGATGCCCGGGGTCTCCCAGTGCTCGCCGAGGCCCTCGGTGACGGCCTCGATCCGCACGCGGTCACCGCAGAACGCGCGCAGGAACCCGAAGCCGCCCTCGAGCACCGTCGGGGGGCCGGTGAGGCCGTGGCGGGCGAGGTCGGCGGCCGCGACGCCGGCGTGGGCGGCCCACCCGCAGTGCACCCGCTTGATCGTCCCGCCGGTGCGGTTGGCCTCGATGACCCCGCTGCCCATGCTCGCGGCGATCCCGATCGCCGAGGTGAGTTCCTCGGCGTCGAGCCCACGCAGCATCGCGGCGGCGAGCGCGGCCCCGACGGCCCCGCAGATCGCCGTCGCGTGCTGGCCCCACTCGAAGAAGACCGACGTGCCCGCGGCCTCGTCGTATCCGGCCATGCCGAGGCGGCAGGTGAGCTCGACCCCGACGGTGGCCGCGTCGAGGAACGCGGGCCCGCTCGCCCCGGTCGCCTCGGCCACGGCGAACGCGGCCGGGAGCACCGCCGACGACGGGTGCAGCACCGACGGTAGGTGGGTGTCGTCGAAGTCGAGGCTGTGGGCGAGCGTGCCGTTGACCAGCGCGGCCGAGGGCGCGGGCAGCCGGCCGCCCGTGGCGAAGGAGGTCGCGGCGCCGGTGCCGCCCCAGTCGTCGACGACGGCGGAGACGATCCGGCCGGGTGCCTCGGCGCGGGCGGCGAGGCAGTTGCCGAGCAGGTCGACGGTGCGGGCGGCCATGTCGTCGCGCAGCTCGGTGGGCAGGCCCTCGGCGGCGACGCGGGCGGCGAGGTCGGCGACCTGCTGCGCGGGGGTGCGGTCGGTCGTGGCGCGAGGGGAGGATTCGGTCGCTCTATCCGCCCAAGGGCTCCCCTCGCGCGTGGTCGGGGTGGAGGTCACGCGAGCACCGCCACCGGGCGCACGGGCGAGCCGGTGCCGCCGACGATCCGCAGCGGCGCCATGACGAACAGGAACTCGCCCAGCCCGGCCGCCGACGCCTCCTCGAGCGCGAGGTGCTCGACGATGTGGATGCCGTGCTCGACGAGCAGGATCCGGTGCACGGGCAGGACGCGGTGCCCGGCGCCCGGCGGGATGCGCTCGAACGCGGTGGTGTCCGCCCCGGCCGCGACCACACCGCGCTCGGCGAGCCAGCGGGCGCCGTCCTCGGTCACCCCGGGGACGCCGTCGGCCTGGCCGAGGTAGGTGGACGCGTCGTCGAAGTGGCGGGCCCACCCGGTGCGCACCAGCGCGACGTCGCCGCGG
>NZ_JBVPVA010001002.1:0-4286 GCF_055612215.1 Actinomycetospora sp.
GGACTCCCGCGTGACGCGGCGCCGAACTCCCGCGGAGCGTGATCGACCTCGATGGCCCCCACCCGACCCCCGGCCGCGGGCAGCGCCCCGTCCGCCGGCGGCGGCGCCGCCGAGCGGTCCTCCGGACCGGTCCCGGCCGCGCACCTGCGGGTCCAGCGGGTGCGCCCCGCCTACCGGCAGGTGGCCGACGAGCTGCGCGCCCAGATCGTCGGCGGCACCCTGGCCGCCGGCGAGCGGCTGCCCAACGAGGCCGACCTCAGCCGCGCCTTCGGGGTCAGCCGCAGCACGGTGCGCGAGGCGCTGCGGGTGCTGGCCAGCCAGCACCTCATCGAGACCCTCCGCGGGGTGCAGGGCGGTTCCTTCGTCGCCTCGCCCGACCCCTCGCAGGTGGTCGCGGACGTGGGCGGCGCGCTCGGCGTGCTCGTCATGACCCCGCAGCTGCGCCTGCACGACCTGCTCGAGGCCCGCCTGCTGCTCGAGCCCGCCGCGGCCCGGCTCGCCGCGCAGCGGGCCGACTCCGAGACCGTCGAGGCCATCGGCCGGGCGGCCGGCGCGCCGCGCGATCCGCGCGACCCGAGCGGGTTCGTCGGGCACCTCGACTTCCACACCACGGTGCTCATGGCCACCGGCAACCTGATGATCACGATGATGGGCCAGCCGGTGAACGACGTGCTGCGCACGCGCCTGCGCCGCGTCGGGGTCGAGGCCGCGGAGTGGGACCGGGTCGACGACTGGCACCGCGTGATCGCCGACCACATCGCGGCCGGGGAGGCCGACGCCGCCGAGGAGGCGATGCGCGACCACCTCGTCGGGCTGCGCCCGCTCTACGAACGGGACGGGCTCTGGACCGACGAGGACGGCCCCGGGCACTGAGTCACGCTCACGCTGTGTGACCACTGCTCGGTAACGAGTGAACTCCGGGCGTCCGGCGACACGATCGCCGTCCGCGGGTCGAAGATCCCCCGTCGGGCGACGCAGAATGACGGTCAGGACGTCGGGGGACGACGGACGGGAGCCACTCGATGACGGTGGACGCCGGCCCGCGTGCCGACGTGGGCTCACCCCGCGCGCACGCGCTGCACGTGGCGGACAGCGGCCACTCGCAGCGCGTGGGCACCGCCGCGTGGGTCGACCGGGAACTCGCCTTCGGCGCGAAGGTCTACTACAAGGGCTGGCTGGGTGACGACGGGCGCGTCGAGAAGCACTGGATCGCCGGGCCCGAGGGCACGCGGCGCACCCGGGAGGCGCTGCGCTCGGGACAGCTGGAGTTCCTCGACTTCCCCGCGCTGATCGAGCGCTGCGAGGGCACGACGGAAGGCCTGCACCGCCTGCAGGCCGAGGAGCTCGAGCGGGCCCTCGGCGAGGGGTGGCCGTCGGTGGCCATGACCCAGGAGAGCTCGCGGCGCGAGCTCGTCGACGAGACCGAGATCGCCGAGTTCGCGCGCCAGGAGGGCGGCTACGACACGCTCGTCGCGCGGGCCCCGCTGCGCGTGCTCTGCCAGCTCGACACCTCCGTCGAGAACGAGGTCCACGTCTTCCGGTCGCTGGAGGTGCACCACCGCCACGTCGTCGACGTCGGGTGGGACGTCGCCCTCGACGACGGGGGCTGGCGGCTGCGGGGCGACCTCGACGCGCACGTCGCGCAACGCTTCGGCGGCGCGCTCGCCGGCGCCCTGCGCGAGAAGGTGACCGGTGACGACCTGCACGTGGACCTGTCCGAGGTCGGGTTCGTCGACGTGGCCTGCGCGCAGCTGCTGGTCCACGCCGCCCGCGCGGAGCCCGAGTGCCGCCGCGTCGTGCTGCACGACCCGCCGCGGCTGCTGCGCCGCCTGCTCGACGTCCTGCAGCGCCCGGCGTCGCTCGTCGTCGTCGACGGGAACCGGCCGTGACGACCGGCGCCCCGCCCGCGGGGTTGCGGCACGCGGCGGTGCTCTGCGCCGACCCCGACGAGCTGGCCCGCCGCGCCGACCCCGAGGTCCGCGCGACGCTCGCAGCCGGCGGCGCGGTGCGGATCGTGCTGGACCGGCGCGGCGTGCGTGCCTTCCGCGACGTCCTCGACGACCTGCCCGACGACGAGCGCATCGGCTTCCCCGCCCCCGCCGAGGTGGCCGCGATCCCGCCCGCGCGGCGCCTGGACGACCTGCCCCGCGACGCGCCGAGCCTGCTCCTCGGGCGGGTCTGCGCGGACGATCCGACGCCGGACGGTGAGCTCGCCGAGGACACCATCACGCTGCTGCTCGCCGACGAGCCCGCCACCGTGCTCTGCGTCTACGACCCCGACGACCCGGTCCAGCACGCCCGCGCGCTGCGCAGCCACGCGTGGCTGCTCACCGAGGTCGGCCTGTGTCGCAACCCGGCCTTCCGGCCGCCGAGCGCCACCTCCCCCGTGCCCGGCGGCGTCCTCGGGTCGTCGGTGGCGACGGTGCCGGTGCCCGACGGCGCCGCGCTGTCGACCCTGCGCGAGCGGGTGGCGGCGATCGCGGCGGAGGTGGGCGTCGAGCCCGAGCGCGCGGAGGCGCTCGTGCTCGCCGCGCACGAGGCGATGCTGCTCGCCTCGGGGGCCGACCTGCGCTCGGACCTGCGGCCCGGCCACCACGTGCTCGACGTGCGGGTGGCGCCCGCCGCCGTCGTCACCGAGTGCCGCAGCACCCCGCCGTCGGGGACCCCGGCGGCCGGGGCCGCGACGGTCGAGGACCCGCGCCTCGCGCACCTGCGTCGGTTCTGCGATCGTGCCACCGTGCACACGGATCCCGACGGGCGCCTGGTGCGGGTGCTCACCGGCACCACCCCCTGACGCCGGCGGGAATCCGGTCGTGGCGCTCCGGGTGATCACCGCCGGGATCCTGCTGGGCCTCGCCGCCGGGGCGGTGGTGCTCGCGGTCGTGCCGCCCGCGGCGGAGGTGGCGCAGACCCACCACGTCCCGGGCGTGCCGACCACCGTGCTCGCGGCCGCCCCCGGGCTCGACGCGGACGCCTCCGCCCTGCTCGGCGGGCAGCCCGACGCGGCCGGCATCGCGGACGCCGTCGAAGTCGTGCCCGGTGACGGCACCCTCGACGTGCGGGCTCGGGCGGACACGCCGGGCGAGGCCGCGGTCGTCGTGGAGGCGGTCGGGACGGTGCTGGACCGGCGGGCGGCGTCGTCGCGGTCCTCGGACGGCGCCCCGGTGCGGACGGCGCGGTCCACCGTCGGGGTGACGACCGACCCGCCGCGGGACGTCGGCCTCCGGCCCGCGCCCGCGGCCGTGCTCGGCGCCGGCGGCGCCCTGGGCCTCCTCGCGGGCCTGGTCGCGGCGGGCCTGTGGGGCCGGGGCGTCTCATCCTCGGAGGCGCTCGCCCGCCACGCGGGACGCCCCGTCCTCGGGCTCGTCCCGGCACCACGCGGGACGCCGCGGGACCCCGCGGTCCTCACCCCCGTGCCGGACCGCGCCCGCCGTCGCCACCCCGTCCGCCGTCGGGACCGGGCCGTGCGCGACCTCGCCGACGCGGTGCGTGCCGAGGCGACCGCGGCGCGCGTCGTCGTCGTGCTCGCCGTCGAACCGCAGGCGACCACGGTCTCCGTCGCCACGGACCTGGCGGTGGCGCTGGCGGCGGACGGGGAGCGGGTCCTGCTGGTGGAGAGCGGGCCCGGGTCGGCGGCCTCGCCGGTGGCGCGGGTCGCGGACCCGACGCCGGGGGTGCGCGAGGTGATCGCCGGAGCGGCGCACCTCGACCGGGCGGTGCAGCGCTGGTCGCGCGCCGGGATCGACGTGCTGCCCGCGGGGACGGCGGCGCAGCGTGGGGCGGCGCCGCTGGACGGTGCGGACGTCGCGCGGGTGCTGGGCTCGCTGCGGGGGCGCTACGACCGGATCGTCGTCGACGCCCCCGGGGAGCCCGGCGCGCGGCCGGCCGTGGAGCTGGGGCGGTCGGGGGACGCGGTCGTCCTGGTGGTGCGGCGCGGGACGCCGGTGGTGGACCTGACGACGATGCTCGAGGCGCTGGACGGAGCCGGGGTCGAGGTCCGGGGGACGGTGCTCAGCGGAGCGGGGTGAGCACGGTAATCGTCATCTCCGGGTTGACGGTCGACCGATCGTCAACCCATAGTGGACGACATGAGCACCCCACCCCCGCCGCAGATCCCCGTCCGGCTCGACGACCTCATCCGTGCGATCACCGCGGTGAACGACGACGCCCTCGACCAGCTCAGCAACGCCGTGCTCGCCGCCGAGCACCTCGGCGAGGTCGCGGACCACCTCATCGGCCACTTCGTCGACCAGGCCCGCCGCTCCGGCGCGTCGTGGACCGACATC
>NZ_JBVPVA010000205.1:0-6619 GCF_055612215.1 Actinomycetospora sp.
GATCGACGCCGTGATCTGCGGGTTCGGGCGGCTCGGCACCTGGTTCGGGATCGAGCGGTACGGGGTGGAGCCCGACCTGGTGACCTTCGCGAAGGGGGTGACGTCGGGCTACCTGCCCCTGGGCGGGGTGCTGGTGTCGCCGGAGGTGGCGGCGCCCTGGTGGACCACGCCGGGCGAGCGCACCCTGCGCCACGGCCCGACCTACGCCGGGCACCCGACGTGCTGCGCGGCCGGCCTCGCGACGCTGGACGTGTACGAGCGCGAGCAGCTCATCCCCCGCGGGCAGGAGCTCGAGGGGGCCCTCGAGGCCGCGCTGGCGCCGTTGCGTGAGCACCCCTACGTGGCCGAGGTCCGCGCCGGGACCGGGCTGCTCGCCGCCGTGGAGCTCACCCCGGACGTCCTCTCGTCGGTGCGCGACGCGCCGAACGCGCTGCTGCGCGGGGCCCGCGAGGCCGGGGTGCTCGTGCGCGGGCTGGGCAAGGGCGTGGCCGTGTCGCCGCCGCTGACCATCACCGAGGACGAGATCCGACTGCTCGGCGAGGGGATCCACGCCGGGCTCGAGGCACTGCCGGTGGAGCCGCCCGTCCCGAGCGCTCCGGGCGCGTAGCCGCCTACAGCCACCCGCGCCGCTTGAAGACGAGGTAGAGCACCAGGGAGGCGACGACCATCAGCGCGAGCGCGAAGGGGTAGCCGTAGGTCCAGTGCAGCTCGGGCATGGCGTCGAAGTTCATCCCGTAGATCGCGCCGATCAGCGACGGGGTGAACAGGATCGCCGCCCAGGAGGAGATGCGCTTGACCTCCTCGCCCTGGCTGAGGCTGGTCTCGGAGAGCCGGCGCATCTCCTCGTTCTGGCGGGTCCCGACCAGTGAGGAGTTCACCGTGAGCAGGCGCTCGAGGAGCTGGCGGTACCCGTCGGCGGCCTCGACCGCCTGCTCCACATGGTCGGCGACGTCGCGCAGGTTGCGGTGCAGCCCGACGATCGCGGCGTCGGACTCGTCGTCGGTCTCGGCGAGCAGGGTGTGCAGCATGCCGCGCAGCGGGTCGGTGGCGCGCTGGAACTCGATGACCTCGCGGGAGAGCCGGTAGATGCGCTGCGAGACGTCGGGGTCGCCCCCGAACACCTCGCTCTCGATCTGGTCGATGTCGCGGCGGAGCTCGGTGATCACCGGCGCGTAGTCGTCGACGACGCGGTCGAGGATGCCGTAGAGGACCGCCCGCGGGCCGATCGCGAGCAGGTCGGGGTCGGCCTCGAGGCGTCGGCGCACGTCGGCGAGGTCGGGACGTTCGGCGTGGCGGATCGCGACGACGAAGTCCGCCCCGAGGAACAGGTGGATCTCCCCCACCTGGACGTCTTCCTCCTCGTCGACGTACCAGGCCGGGCGCAGCACGACGAACTCGATGTCGTCGTAGCGCTCCAGCTTCGGGCGTTGGTGCGCCGTCACCGCGTCCTCGACGGCGAGGGCGGGCAGCGAGAAGTCGCGGGCCAGCCGCGCCATCTCGGCGTCGTCGGGGCGCAGCAGCCCGATCCAGGCGAAGTCGGAGCCCGACGGGGCCCGACCGTCCCGCGACTCCTCGTCGCGCAACAGGTCGAGGGCCCCGTCGAGGGAATCCGGCTCGGCCTCCCGGTGCCCGGACCGGTAGACCGCGTTGTCGACGACGCTCATGGCGGAGCGGGTACCCGCGGGTGAGCAGTCGTTAGCTCAGGAAGTCCGACAGGTCCGTGCGGTCGCCGGCGGAGCGGATCGGTTGTCCGCAACCGAGGTACCCGTGATCACCGGCCCGACACCCGGTGATCAGCCGGCCGTGGCGATCGGGACGACCTTCCGACCGGAGGGCGGGGCCACGATGGGCTGGATGGTCGGGTGGTCCGGCACCGACGACGTCGGGCGCGGCGTCGGCGCCGGGGTCGCCGGGGCGGGGGTCGTGGCGGCCGCGCTCGAGGCCGTGGCGCTCGAGGCCGTGGCGTCGTCCGAGGAACCGTCGTCGGAGGTGCAGGAGGAGTCGTCGCCGAGGTCGACGTCGCCCAGCACGTCACACCACGCCTGTGCGGCGAGGCCGGAGCCCGCCGCCGACGCGGCGTCGGGGTCCGCGCCGCCGCGGGTGTGGGACGAGTGGCCGTGTCCGTGGGAGTGGCCCGACCCGCCGTGACCACCCGTGCCGTCCCAGCCGTCGGTGGCGAGCGCCGTCCCGCCGGTCAGCAGGCCGGTCGCCGCCGTCGTCACCAGCGCGGCCGCGAGGCCGGCGGTCGCGGTGACCGTGCGCCGGGAGCCGTGTCCGGCCGCCGAGTGCGCGCCCATGGTGTCCTCCTGCTCCTCGGGGACGACGCCGCGCCGACCCCGGACTGCGAGTCACGATTCGGTCACGGATAACCCCGATCGGGCGCACGCACACGTCTGCCCGCGTGGTGCCTACCCTCGACGGGGTGGCCCGGTACTACGACGTGCACCCGCAGAACCCCCAGCGCCGCACCATCGGGCAGGTGGTGGGGCTGTTGCGCGAGGACGCCCTGATCGTCTACCCGACGGACTCCGGCTTCGCGCTGGGCTGCCGCATCGACGCGCGGGACGCCGTGGAGCGGATCAAGACGCTGCGCCGGCTCGACGACCGGCACCACTTCACCCTCGTGTGCCGCGACTTCGCCCAGCTCGGGCACTTCGTCGAGGTCTCGAACCCGGTCTTCCGTGCCGTGAAGGCGGCGACCCCGGGCCCGTTCACGTTCATCCTGCCCGCGTCGAAGGAGGTCCCCCGCCGGCTCGCGCACCCCCGCAAGCGCACCGTCGGCGTCCGGATCCCCGACAACGCCGTCGTCCGGGACCTGCTCGACGAGCTCGGCGAACCGCTGCTCTCGAGCACGCTGCTGTTCCCCGGCGAGTCGGAGCCGCCGACCGAGGGGTGGGACGTGGCCGAGCGGGTCGGGAACGCGGTCGACGCCGTCCTCGACTCCGGCGACCAGGTCAAGGAGCCCACGACGGTCGTCGACCTCTCCGGTCCCGAGCCCGAGATCGTGCGCCAGGGCGCGGGCGAGGAGCGGGTCTGGCGCTGGTGAGCGCGGCCCTCACCGGCGGGTGATGTCGAAGCGGACGTCGCGGCCGTCGACGGCGTTCACGGTGGCCTTCAGCGTGACCGGGGCGTTGTTCTGCGTCCCGGTGCAGGTGATGCTCGCGCCGACCCGGGCGGGCAACGGCCCGGGGCAGCGCACCGAGCCCGCCGGCAACGGCACCGTCTTCTCGATGGTGCTCTGCACGGAGGTCGCGGCGAGGTCGGAGGACGGCAGCCAGCTCGGCGGCACCCCGACGAACAGCGCGACGGCGAGCGCGGCCTCGGCGAGGGTGAGGAGGACCCCGAGGACGACGGCGGCCGTGGCGGCACCCCGGCCGGTGAGCCGCACCGGCTCGTCGGGGGCGGCCGTGGAGCGCGTGATCCGGTGCCGGGCGACGATCCCGACGACGAGACCGACCGGCGGCAGCAGGACGGCGAGCACGACGGCCGCCACCGCGAGCCGCGAGCGGCGGTGGGCGCGCGGCGTCGGGGCCGGACGCGGGCCCTGGGGGCCGTAGGCCGACCGGACGGGCGGCCGCGGCGGTGGGCCGGGGACGTGGCCGGCGGCCGGCGGGGACGACCCGGGAAGCCCGGACGGCCCCACCGGGGGCCGCGGCGGCATCGGCCGGCCGGACGGCACCGGGCCCGGCGAGACGGGGCCCGGGCGACCCGGGGGTGGGCCCTGCGAGGTCATCCCCATCTCCGGCGGTCGAACGGACGAGCGAAGGGCGATGGTAGTGGGGCCCGGACGCGACGACGCCCGCGGGCGCGGCGGCCGGTGGTGGCCGCCGCCGCGTCCCGCGGGCGTCGGGGGGTGGACCCGGAGGTCCTCCCGGATCAGGCGGAGTGGTCCTCGGTGCTCTCCGTGCCCTCGGCGGCCGGGGCCTCGTCGGACGCGGTGACCCCGCTGATGGTGATCCGCCGCGACTCGGGCTCGGCGTGCACGCCGGAGACGCGGACCGTCAGGACGCCGGCGTCGTAGGAGGCGCTGACGGCCTCCGGGGCGACGTGCGACGGCAGCGAGAAGCTGCGGCGGAACGAGCCGTGGCGGGTCTCGCGGAAGCCCTCGCCGGTGTGCTCGTCACGGCGCTCGCCGCGGACGACGAGCCGGTGCCCGACGACCTCGACGGTGACGTCGGAGGCGACGTCCACGCCGGGGAGCTCGAGGCGCACGACGGCGTCGTCGCCGTCACGCACGACGTCGGCCGCCGGGACGTACCAGGCGGACTCGGCCGCACGGGCCGGCGTGGCGAACCGGCGGAACTCCGCGCCGAAGGGAGCGAACGGGGACCGGGGACCCCAGAAGGTCAGTGCTGCGCTCATGGTGGTTCCTCCTCGGATGAAGGCGGCCCGACCTTGCGGGCCTCTGACTGCAGCAACGTGAGCGTGCTCGGCTCAATTCCCGGCCCCTGTCCCGGAGCGTCGTGGCCCGCGACACTGGGGGCATGACGAGCAGCGAGCCCGACCCGGCGGCGTCCACCGAGCCCGCCGTGCCGGCGGCCGACCCCCCGACGGAGCCGGCCGCCCCGACGTCCACCTCGGACTACACCGACGCGGGCGTCCCGACCTTCGACTTCGTCCGCGACCGTATCGAGGGTCGCGCCGCGACGGCCCTGGGCCGGGGCGAGCTGGACGCCGAGACCCCGGAGGGCCGCACCCTGGCCCAGCAGGAGGCCGACCGGGACGAGGCCGCGCGGGAACGCCTCGCACAGATCCGCCGGAGCATGAACGGCTGAGCCGGGTGACCCGGCCGGTCCGCCGATGTGCGGGACCCCACACCGCCGGCTCAGGCGCCGCACAGCCTCCGCCGGGACGGTGGAGTGCGACGGCGGGCACGGGGAGGTCGGGCGATGGGCGTGGCGACGGTCGCGGAGCGGCGCGGGGACGTACCCGCCGCGAGCAGCCCCTGGTGGTCGGCCTCGGCCCGGGGCCCGCGGCGCCACCAGGCGGACGCGGCGGCGGGCTTCCGGGGCCGCCACGGGCGGCTCGCGGTGGCGGTGGCCGACGGGGTCGGCGACACGGCGGCGGCCGCACTGGCCGCGCGAGCGGCGGCCGACCACGCGGTACGGATCGCGGCGCTCGACGGCCGCGCCGACCTGGCCGTGCTCGCGGCCCGCGACGTGCTGTTCGCCGCCGGGCGGGCGATCGCCGGCGATACCGCCCTCACCGTGGCCCTCGGCCCGGCCGCCGGGACGGCGAGCCCGACGTGGACGGTGGCCTGGGTGGGCGACTGCCGGGCCTGGTCCGCCGACGGCCGCGCCCTGCACCCGCTGACCCACGACCACACCGTCGCGGCGGAGATGCGCGCGGCGGGCGTGGCGGTCGCCGCGCGCCTGGAGAACGTCCTCACGACCAGCGTCCGGACGGTGCGCGGAGCCACCGAGATCGGCCTCACCGCGGTGTCCGCGCCAGCCGCGCTCGTGCTGGCCACCGACGGCGTCCACCGCGGCCTCGACCCCGCGCGCCTCGCCGGCCTCGTCGCCCACGTCCCGGCCCCGGCGCTCGCGCGCACCCTCGTCGACACCGCCCGGGCCGGTGGCACCCACGACAACGCGACGGCCCTCGTCGTCGCCGGGCGCGCCCCCCGCGCGGTGATCCCCGCACCGCGGCGGCCCTGAGGCGGCAGACTGATCGTCGTGCGCGCCCTGTTCGACCTCGCCACCGCCTACGAGCCGACCGACGACGAGCGCCGCGGTCCCGTCCCGGCCGTCGGCGCCGTGCTCGTCGACTTCTCCAACACGCTCTTCCACATGGTCGACGCCCGCACCTGGCTCGCACGGGTCGCGACGGCGACCGGCCGGGACCTCGACCTCGACGCCGTGCTCGCCGACGTCGCCGCGGCCGCCGCCCGCCCCGACGTCGTCGCCGCGCAGGACGGCCGCGACCTTTCCGACGCCGCGCACCGCGACGCCATGCGCGCGTGGTTCTCCCGCGTCCCGGCGCTCGTCGGCGCCGAGGACGCCGCCGTCGACGTCCTGCGCGCACCCGACGCCTGGGTTCCGTACCCGGACACCGCCGAGGTGCTCGAGGCGCTGGCGGAGCGGGGGGTGCCCGTGGGAGTGGTGTCGGACATCGGGTGGGACATCCGCGTCCACGCCCGCCGGGCCGGGGTCGAGCACCTCGTGGGGTCGTGGACGCTGTCCTGCGAGCTCGGCGTCGAGAAGCCCGACCCGACTGTGTTCCGCGCGGCGTGCGCGTCGCTCGGGGCCGATCCGCGGGCGACGCTCATGGTGGGCGACAACCCGGGCCGTGACGGCGGGGCCGTGGCGATCGGGTGCCGCGTCCTCGTGCTGCCCGCGGAGCACCGGCTGGGCGAGCGCGGACTGCGCGCCGTCCTGGACCTGGTCGGCCAGCCGGTCGGGGCGCGCTGAGCGCCCGTCACGAGGGGCACACCACGCAGGCCAGACAGCCGCCCGACCTGCCCCGCGTGCCCCTGATCAAGCCAACGGGAGGCCGGCCAGCCGGGGCCACCGAGGCCACTACCCGAACGCCGCCGCCAGCGCGTCCGCGAACCGCTGCTGCCCCTCCGGAGAGCGGGCGAGGGCGGCGTCCGCGGGGTTGCGGAGGTTCGCGCACTCGA
>NZ_JBVPVA010000320.1:0-9264 GCF_055612215.1 Actinomycetospora sp.
GGACACCCCGAGCCCCCCGACGTGCCGCTGGTGCGGCCGGCCCGACACGAACTACCGCTGCCCGGCGTGCGCGTCGCCGACGCTGCGCGCCACCGTCGTCGGCAGCGGGCGGACCTCGGAGGAGCTCGGGCGGGCGTTCCCACAGACGGTGGTCCGCTCCTCGGGCGGCGGCGCCCCGGTCCTGGACACGGTCCCGGCCGGCCCGGCCCTCGTCGTCGCCACCCCCGGCGCGGAGCCGGTCGCCGACGGCGGGTACGGCGCGGCCCTGCTCCTCGACGGCGCGGCCCTGCTGGCGCGCCCGGAGCTGCGCGCGGCGGAGGAGACGGTGCGACGGTGGTTCGCGGCGGCCTCGCTGGTGCGCCCGGGCCCCGACGGCGGGCGCGTGGTGGTCGTCGCGGAGTCGAGCGTCGCCGCGGTGCAGGCGCTCGTGCGCTGGGACCCCGCCGGCCACGCCGGGGCCGAGCTCGACGCCCGCGCGGAGCTGGGGCTGCCGCCGGCGGTGCGCATGGCCGCGCTCGACGGAGACCCGGAGGCGCTGCGCGGGCTCCTCGACGTGCTGCACCTGCCCGAGACCGGCGAGGGCGAACCGGACGCCGAGATCCTCGGGCCGGTCGAGCTGCCGGCGAACACCCGGTTGCCGGGCGCCGACGAGCGCACCGAGCGCGCGGAGCGCTGCCTGGTCCGGGTGCCCCGCCGGTCCGGGCGCGCGCTCGCGACCGAGCTCGCCGCCGCCGTCGCCACCCGCTCCGCCCGCAAGGACACCGATCCGGTGCGCGTCCTGCTCGATCCCCAGGACCCGCTGTAGCCGCAGCGCGATCCGTAGACTCGACGCCCGTGACCGTCCAGCCCGTCCGCTACTTCGGAGATCCCGTCCTGCGTGAGCGCGCCACCGAGGTGACGACGTTCGACAAGGAACTGCGCACCCTCGTCGCCGACCTGCACGAGACGATGCTCGAGCAGGGTGGCGCCGGGCTCGCCGCGCCGCAGATCGGGGTCGGGCTGCGGGTGTTCGTCTTCCGGGCCGAGGGCGTCGAGGGGCACATGGTCAACCCGGAGTGGACCGTCCTCGACGAGACCGAGCAGGTCGGGCCCGAGGGGTGCCTGTCGATCCCGGGGTTCCGGTGGGACTGCCGCCGCTACGACCACGTCGTCGCCCGCGGGTGGGACCTGCACGGTGAGCCGCAGGAGGTCGAGGGCACCGCGATGCTCGCCCGCGCGATCCAGCACGAGACCGACCACCTCGACGGCGTGCTCTTCCTCGACAAGCTCGACCCCGCGACCCGCAAGGAGGCGATGGCGGCCATCCGCCAGGCCGAGTGGTTCGACCCGACCGCGCCGCCGCGGGTGAAGGTCAGCCCCCACGAGCCCACGCACGGCCCGGTCAACCCGTTGTTCGGCGGGGTCCGCCGGTAATGCGGCTGGTCTTCGCCGGCACCCCGGAGCCCGCCGTCGTGTCCCTGCGGCGGCTGCTGGCCTCGGACGCGCACGAGGTCGTCGCCGTCGTGACCCGCCCCGACGCCCCCGCCGGCCGCCGTCGCACGCTGCAGCGCTCCCCGGTCGGCGCGCTCGCCGACGAGGCCGGGATCGAGGTGCTGACCCCGGCGCGCGCGTCCGACCCCGAGTTCCTCGACCGGCTCCGCGCGATCGGACCGGACTGCTGCCCCGTCGTCGCGTACGGGAACCTGCTGCGGCCCGCGGCGCTGGCGATCCCGGAGCACGGCTGGGTGAACCTGCACTTCTCGCTGCTGCCCGCGTGGCGCGGCGCCGCCCCCGTCCAGGCCGCGATCCGGACCGGTGACGAGATCACCGGCGCGACCACGTTCCGGCTCGACGAGGGGATGGACACCGGCCCGGTCTTCGGCACCGTCACCGAGAAGATCGCCGACGACGACACGGCCGGGTCGCTGCTCGAGCGCCTCAGCGCCTCGGGGGCGGGCCTGCTCGTCGCCACCCTCGACGGGATCGCCGACGGGTCGCTCGACGCGGTGCCCCAGCCGGCCGAGGGCGCGTCGCTGGCCCCGAAGGTCACCGTCGAGGACGCCCGGGTCCGGTGGACCGACCCGCCCTTCGCGATCGACCGGGCGGTCCGCTCGGTCACGCCGGCCCCGGGGGCCTGGACGGAGTTCCGCGGCCAGCGCGTGAAGATCGGCCCGGTGACGACGACCGGCTTCGACGACCTCGCGCCCGGCGAACTGCGCGTCGAGAAGCGCCGGGTGCTGGTCGGGACGGCGGCGGCACCCGTCGCGCTCGGTACGGTCCAGCCCGCCGGCAAGCCGGCCATGCCCGCCGTCGACTGGACGCGCGGGGCCCAGCCGGCACCGGGGGAGCGGTTCACGTGACCGGGGCGAGCCGAGGATCGACCGCGGCGAGCGAAGCGACGGGGAACGCATGACCGCGGCGAGCGAAGCGACGGGGAACGCATGACCGACAGCTCCGTCCCGCCCGGCGGGCACCGCTCCGGGCGGGGGCCGCGCCGCAAGGCCGAGAAGCCCCACCGCTCCGGGCCGCCCCGCGGCCGCTCCGGCCCCAGCCGCCCGCCGCAGGGCGACCCGGCCCGGGAGGCGGCGCTCGACACGCTGCGCGCCGTCCGCGAGGACGGCGCGTACGCGAACCTGACGCTGCCGCGGCTGCTGCGCGAGCGCCGGATCTCCGGCCGCGACGCCGCCCTGGCCACCGACCTCGCCTACGGGGCGTGCCGGGCGCAGGGCCTGCTCGACGCCGTCCTCGGCGCGTGCGTCGACCGCCCGCTCGACCGGCTCGACGGCGTCGTCCTCGACGCCCTGCGCCTCGGCGCCCAGCAGCTCCTGCGGACCCGCATCCCCGCCCACGCCGCCGTCGGGGCCACCGTCGAACTCGTCCGGTCGCGCGCCGGGTCGAAGCCCACCGGCTTCGTCAACGCGGTCCTGCGCCGCGTCGGGGAGCGGGACGAGGCGGCCTGGCTCTCCCAGCTCGCCCCCGACGCCGCCGAGGACCCGGTCGGGCACCTCGCCCTCGTCCACGCCCACCCGCGCTGGATCGCCGAGGTCTTCCGCGACGCGCTCGGGCCGACCGCCGACGCCGAGCTCGGCCCGGCCCTGGCCGCCGACGACGCCCGCCCCGCGGTCCACCTCGCCGCCCGCCCCGGCGAGATCACCGCCGAGGAGCTCGCCGCGATCACCGGGGGCGACGAGGCGCCGTACTCGCCCTACGGGGTGCACCTCACCGAGGGCGGCGACCCCGGCGACCTCGAGCCGGTCCGCGAGGGCCTCGCCGTCGTGCAGGACGAGGGCAGCCAGCTCGTCGCGCTCGCCGCCGCCCGGGCCGACCTGGAAGGCCGCGACGAGCTGTGGCTCGACCTCTGCGCGGGCCCCGGCGGGAAGGCCGTGATGCTGGGCGCGCTCGCCGCGATCGAGGGCGCGACGCTGGACGCGGTCGACCGGGCGCCGCACCGCGCGGCCCTCGTCGAGAAGATCACCGCGGGGCTCCCGGTGCGGGTGCACGTGGGGGACGCCCGCGAGGTCGTGCTGCCGGAGGCCGCGTACGACCGGGTGCTCGTCGACGCGCCCTGCACCGGGCTGGGGGCGCTGCGCCGCCGGCCCGAGGCGCGGTGGCGGCGGCGGGCCGAGGACGTCGCCGAGCTCGCCGAGCTGCAGCGCAGCCTGCTGCGCCACGCGCTCGAGCGGGTGCGCCCGGGCGGCGTCGTCACCTACGCGACCTGCTCGCCGCACCCGGCCGAGACCGTCGAGGTGGTGCGCGCCGTGGTGGCCGAGACCGGCGCGGAGGTCCTCGACACGGCGGCGCTCGTCCCCGGCGTCCCCGACGCGGCGGTCCCCGACGGTCCCGGCGTCCAGCTCTGGCCGCACCGGCACGGCACCGACGCCATGTACTGCGCGACCCTGCGCCGTTCGCACTAGCGCGCCCGTGCGTGGCCCGTCGGCGTGCCGAGCGGACCGTCGCGCCAGGACACGGGAACGCCCGCACGAGTCGGTAGGCCAAGATGGTCCCGTGCCCGCCCCACTCATCGCGCCCAGCATCCTGTCCGCGGACTTCGCGCGGCTGGCCGACGAGGCTGCTGCCGTCGAGGGTTCGGACTGGCTGCACGTCGACGTCATGGACGCGCACTTCGTACCCAACCTGACCCTGGGTCTGCCCGTCGTCGAGAGCCTGCTGAAGGCCACCGACATCCCCCTCGACTGCCACCTGATGATCGAGGACCCGGACCGCTGGGCCCCGCCGTACGCGGAGGCCGGCGCCCACAACGTCACCGTCCACGCCGAGGCCGCGCACGACCCCCGCAAGATCGCCGCGGACCTCCACGCGGCCGGGGCGAAGGCCGGCCTCTCGGTCAAGCCGAACACCCCGCTCGAGGACTGGCTCGAGGTCCTGCGTGACTACGACACGCTGCTCGTCATGAGCGTCGAGCCCGGCTTCGGCGGCCAGAGCTTCATGCCCGAGGTGCTCGACAAGGTGCGCACGGCCCGTCGGCTCGTCGACACCGGCCACCTGACCGTCCTGGTGGAGATCGACGGCGGGATCGGGACCGACACCGTCGAGGCGGCCGCCGAGGCCGGGGTGGACTGCTTCGTCGCGGGCAGCGCGGTCTACGGCGCCGACGATCCGGGCCGGGCCGTCGAGGCACTGCGGGCGCAGGCGGCCCACGCGTCACCGCACCGCAGGAGCACCGTCCGCGACTGACTCCGGCCCCCGGACGGCGCAGTGGTCCGTCTCACCGCACGCGCCACCCCGGTCGGCGGCACACCTGGGGGAGGCCGAGGATGATGCAGGCAGCGCCCGTCGTTGTGCAGGAAAACGGATCGAGGCAGGAGCGCCGTGTTCACCGGGATCGTGGAAGAGGTCGGCGAGATCGTCGACGTCACGCCGCAGGAGGACTCCGCGCGCCTGCGCATCCGGGGCCCGCTCGTCACATCCGACGCCCGGCCGGGTGATTCCATCGCCGTGAACGGCGTGTGCCTGACGGTGGTGGACCCCGATGCCGACGGGTTCGCGGTCGACGTGATGGGGGAGACGCTGCGCCGCTCCAGCCTCGCCGGCGCGGCCCCCGGCACGACGGTGAACCTCGAGCGGGCCCTCGCCGCGAACGCCCGTCTGGGCGGGCACATCGTGCAGGGCCACGTCGACGGCACGGCCACGGTCGCCGGCCTGGACCCCTCGGAGCACTGGACGGCGGTGCGGTTCACGACACCGCGCGCCGTCGACGGCGGCGTCGGGCTGGCCCGCTACATCGTGGAGAAGGGGTCGATCGCGGTGGACGGGGTGAGCCTCACCGTCACCGAGGTCGACGACGACGGGTTCTCGGTCGGGCTGATCCCCACGACCCTCGCGGAGACCACCCTGGGATCGCGGGAGGTCGGGGCGACGGTGAACCTCGAGGTGGACGTGCTGGCGAAGTACGTCGAGCGTCTCCTCGGCGCGGGCGCGGGCACCACCGCGACGGCCGGGGCGGAGGGATGATGCACGTGGACGGCTTCGAGCACATCGAGCGCGCGATCGCCGACATCGCCGCGGGCAAGGCGGTCGTCGTGGTCGACGACGAGGACCGCGAGAACGAGGGCGACCTGATCTTCGCCGCCGAGAAGGCGACGCCGGAGCTGGTCTCGTTCATGATCCGCTACACGTCCGGCTACATCTGCGTGCCGCTGACCGCCGAGACGTGCGACCGCCTCGACCTGCCGCCGGCGCACTCGATCAACCAGGACCGGCACGGCACCGCCTACACCGTCTCGGTGGACGCCCGCGAGGGCATCGGCACCGGGATCTCGGGCACCGACCGGGCCCGGACGATCAGCGTCCTCGCCGACCCGTCGTCGACGGCGATGGACCTCTCCCGGCCCGGCCACGTCGTGCCGCTGCGCGCCCGGGAGGGCGGTGTCTTGCGCCGCCCCGGGCACACCGAGGCCGCCGTCGACCTCGCGCGCCTCGCGGGCCTGGAGCCGGCCGGCGCGATCTGCGAGATCGTCTCGCAGAAGGACGACGGCGAGATGGCGCGTTACGAGGAACTCGCGGTGTTCGCCGAGGAGCACGACCTCGCGATCATCACGATCAAGGACCTCATCGCGTACCGGCGCCGCTCCGAGAAGCAGGTCGCGCAGGTCGCCCACGCGAAGATCCCCACCGACCACGGCGTGTTCACCGCCTACGGCTACGACTCGCTGCTCGACGGCATCGAGCACATCGCCCTGGTGTACGGCGACCTCGGCGACGGCCAGGACGTCCTGGTCCGGGTGCACTCCGAGTGCCTCACCGGCGACGTGCTGCGCTCCCGACGCTGCGACTGCGGCCCCCAGCTCGACGCCGCCATGGAGGCCGTCGCCCACGAGGGACGCGGAGTGGTCCTCTACGTGCGCGGCCACGAGGGCCGGGGGATCGGCCTGATCCACAAGCTGCAGGCCTACCAGCTCCAGGACGCCGGGGCGGACACCGTCGACGCCAACCTCGCGCTCGGCATGCCCGCCGACGCCCGCGACTACGGCACCGGCGCGCAGATCCTCGCCGACCTCGGCATCCGCTCGATGCGCCTGCTCACCAACAACCCGGAGAAGCGCGCCGGGCTCGAGGGGTACGGCCTGGAGATCCTCGGCCGGGTCCCGCTGCCGGCCCGGGCCACCCCGGAGAACCTGCGCTACCTGCGGACCAAGCGCGACCGCATGGGCCACGACCTCGAAGGCCTCGACGCCTACGAGGACGGGCTGGTCAACAGCGAGGGGACGAGGTCAGGCGCATGAGCACGCAGGGACGGCCCGAGATCGAGGTCCCCGACGCGACCGGCCTGCGCCTCGGCATCGCCGCGACGCGGTGGAACGCCGAGATCGTCGACACCCTGCTCGAGCGGGCGCTGCTCGCCGCCGAGCGTGCCGGGGTCGCCGAGCCGACCGTCGTGCGCGTGGCGGGCGCGATGGAGCTGCCCGTGGTCTGCCAGGGGCTGACCGCCGGGCACGACGCGGTCGTCGGGCTCGGCGTGGTCATCCGCGGCGCCACGCCCCACTTCGACTACGTCTGCGACGCGGTCACCGCCGGGCTGCTGCGCGTCGGGCTCGACGAGCGCACCCCGGTCGGCAACGGCGTGCTCACCGTCGAGAACACCGAGCAGGCCTGGGAACGGGCCGGGACGCCGGAGTCGACCGAGGACAAGGGCTTCGAGGCCGTCGTCGCCGCCCTCGACGCCGCGCTCACCCTGGACGTGCTGCGGGAGGGCGCCCGACGGACCCCGGTGGGGTTCGCGCGATGACCTACCCCGGATCCGAGTCGCTGCGACCCGTCGTCGTCCCCCCGGAGGACCTCGACCTCGGGCCGGTCGAGCTGGAGCTCCGCCCGAAGCGCATCCGCTGGGTCGCGTGGGTGCTCGCCGTGCTGCTGTTCGCGTTCTTCGCCGCGGGGGCGCTGCTCGTCTACGTCAAGTCCGCCGGGTTCAACTTCCGCCCGGCCGACCAGGTCGCCATGGTCGTCCTCGGGCTGCTCCTGGCCGGCGGGGCGCTGCTGTTCACCCGGCCCCGGCTGCGCGCCGGGCGGGGTGGGGTCGAGGTGCGCGCGACGATCCTCACGCGCCGCGTCGCGTGGGACGACGTCGTCGCCGTCAGCTTCCCCGACGGCGCCCAGTTCGCCCGGCTCGACCTCCCCGACGACGAGTACCTCGTGGTCGCGGCGATCCAGGCCGTGGACAAGGAGCACGCGGCGCGCGGGATCACGGCGCTGCGGGCCCTGCACGCGCGGTACGGGACGCCGCTCGCGTGAGCCCGGGATCGGGGCTCTACGGCGCCCTCTTCCGCCACGTGGCGGTGCGGGTGCCCGCCGAGCGCACCCACCGCATCGGGCTGCGCGCCCTGGCGGCGGCGACGCCCGTCCTGCCGCACCGCACGCCCGACCCCGCTCTGGCCGTGTCGGCCATGGGACTCCGGTTCGCCTCGCCGCTCGGGGTGGCGGCCGGGTACGACAAGGACGCCGAGGGCGTCCGGGGGCTGGCCCGGCTCGGGTTCGGCGCCGTCGAGATCGGCACCGTCACCGCCCGTGCGCAGCCGGGCAACCTCCGCCCGCGGCTCTTCCGCCTGCCCGACGACCGGGCGCTGGTCAACCGCATGGGCTTCAACAACGCCGGGGCGGACGCGGTCGCGGCGCGGTTGGCGGCCCTGCGGGCCGGCGGGCCGCTCGGCACCGTGCTCGGCGTCAACATCGGCAAGTCGAAGGCCGCGACGGGCCCGGCCGAGACGCTCGCCGACTACCGCCACTCGGCCCGCCGCCTCGGGCCCCATGCCGACTACGTCGTCGTCAACGTCTCCTCCCCGAACACGCCCGGCCTGCGCGACCTTCAGGGCGTCGACGCCCTGGAGCCGCTGCTCGCCGCGGTGCGCGAGGACATCGGCCCCACGCCGCTGCTCGTCAAGATCACCGCGGACCTCGACGACGACGGGGTGGACGCGATCGCCGACCTCGCCGTCGCCTCCGGCCTCGACGGGATCGTCGCGACCAACACGACGGTGTCCCGCGCGGGTCTGCGCACCGCGGCGGACGTCGTGGACGCGGCCGGGGCGGGCGGTCTGTCGGGGGAGCCGCTGGTGGCGCCGGCGCGGGCGATCCTCGCCCGGCTCGGGGCGCGCGTGGGCGGACGGCTCTGCCTGGTCTCGGTGGGCGGGATCGCCGACGCCGCCGAGGCCCGGCGGCGGCTGGAGGCCGGCGCGACGCTCGTGCAGTCCTACACCGGGTTCGTCTACGGCGGGCCGGCGTGGCCGGGGCGGGTGAACGCGGAGCTCGCCCGGGCTCCGGGGCCCCTGTGATCGCCGCGCGGGGTCGTGCCGGGTGCCGGACCCGCCCTCACGCGGCACCATGACCCCTCGTGACCGCGCCCCAGATCGCTCCGGCCCGCCGTCCCCGGGTCGTGCTGTTCGACCTCTTCGAGACCTGCCTGCAGCTCGAGGGCCTGCGCCCCCGCTTCACAGCGCTCGGCCGGCCGGGCACGGACCTGGAGCTGTTCTTCGCCCGGCTGCTCCAGCAGGGGATGGCGATGACGCTCGCCGGGGAGGCCCCGCCGTTCCGGACCGTCGCCACCGACATGCTGCGGCGCACCAGTGGACGTGACCTGACCGACGACCAGGTCGCCTCGGTCCTCGACGGCTTCCGCGAGCTGCCCCTCCACGACGACGTCCGGGCCGCGATGACCCTGCTGCGCGACGCCGGCGTCCCCGCCTACGGCTTCACGCACGGCTCGGCGGCGACGGCGTCGGCGGCGCTGGAGAACGGCGGGGTGCGGGACCTGCTCGTCGACGTCTTCTCCTC
>NZ_JBVPVA010000334.1:0-1976 GCF_055612215.1 Actinomycetospora sp.
GGAGGACCCCGACGACCCCCTCGGCTGGCGGCCCGTCCTGCAGGGCCGCGACCTGGTCGCCGCCGACGCGTTCGCCGTCGCCCTCCCGCCGGCGGTGCGCGCCGAGGCCCTCGACGGCCGCCCGCTGCGTGACGGCGTCGGGCCCGACCCCGTCGACGTCGTGACCGAGGCCCTCGCCGCGCTCGTCGACGCCGAGGCCCGCCACCGGCTCGTCGACGTCGAGGTCGCGCCCGACCTGCTCGATGCGGCCGCGACCGGCGCCCTCGACACCGGGCTCGCGCGCTGGGAGGTGGTCGGCGCCCCGCACGCCGGCCCCGCGCGCGGCACCTTCCGGCTCACCGAGATCGTCGTCGACCACCTGGCGCACGCGGTCGAGGGCGAGCCCCGGTTCTGGCTCGAGTTCTCGCTGCAGTCCTCCCAGGACCCGAGCCTGCGCGTGACCGCCGAGTCGATCTGGCGCGACGCCGGGGCGCTGCGGCGCTGGCTCGACGACCCCTCCGAGCAGCTGCTCGCCGAGCTCGGCCGCGCCGCGAGCCTCTACCCCGAGCTCACCGACGCGCTGCGCGTCCCGCGCCCCACCGGGATGGAGCTCGACCGCGAGGGCACCCACCACTTCCTGCTCGACGTCGCGGCCGACCTCGACCGCGCGGGGTTCGGGGTCCTGCTGCCGAGCTGGTGGTCGAAGCCCGCCCGGCTCGGGCTCACCGCGAACGCGGAGGGCGGCGCCACGCCGGACGGCGTCGTCGCCGCCCCGGGCCGGCTGCGCCGCGAGGAGCTCGTCGAGTTCTCGTGGCGGCTCGCGGTCGACGGCGCCCCGCTCTCCGACGACGAGATGCGCGCCCTCGTGCACGCGAAGGCGCCGCTGGTGCACCTGCGCGGGCAGTGGGTGGCGCTCGACCGCGAGCGGCTGCGTGCCGGGCTGGAGTTCCTCGACCGGGCGCCCGCGTCGGCGAGCGTCGGGGACGTCCTGGCCCTGCACGCGACCTACCACGACGACCTCCCGCCCGAGTGGGCCGCGCCGCTGCCCGTCGAGGAGGTCACCGCCGCGGGCCCGCTGGGGGACCTGCTCGCCGGGGCGGCCGAGTCGCACCTCGCGCTGCTCGACGACCCGCCCGCCCTCGAGGCCACGCTGCGCCCCTACCAGCGGCGCGGGGTGTCGTGGCTGGCGTTCCTGGCCGGCCTGCGGGTCGGCGGGGTGCTCGCCGACGACATGGGGCTCGGCAAGACGCTCCAGGTCCTCGCCCTCGAGGCCCACGAGCGGGGCGGGCCCGCCGACGAGGCGGCCGACGCCCCGCCGCCCGACCGGCCGACCCTGCTCGTCGCGCCCACCTCCGTCGTCGGGACCTGGCAGCGCGAGGCCGCGCGGTTCGCGCCCGGCCTGCGGGTCGCGGTCCACCACGGCGCCGGGCGCGACCGCGGCGACCTCTCGGGCCTGCTCGCGGCCCACGACCTCGTCGTCACCTCCTACGGCACCCTGACCCGCGACGTCTCCGAGCTCTCCCGCCACCGCTGGCACCGCCTCGTGCTCGACGAGGCCCAGCTGGTGAAGAACAACCGGTCCCGGGCCGCGCGGGCGGTGCGCACGATCGACGCGGGCCACCGGCTCGCACTGACCGGCACGCCCGTCGAGAACCGGCTCGCCGAGCTGTGGTCGATCATGGACGCGGTCAACCCCGGCCTGCTCGGCACCGTCACCGCGTTCCGCGACCGCTACGCCGTGCCCATCGAACGCCACGGCCGCACCGACGTCGCGCGCCGGCTCCAGACCGCGGTCCGGCCCTTCCTGCTGCGCCGGGTCAAGACCGACCCGACGGTCGTCGACGACCTCCCGGAGAAGATCGAGACCATCGAGCGGTGCCCGCTGACGGCGGAGCAGGCCTCGCTGTACCAGGTCGTCGTCGACGAGATGACCGAGACGCTGCACGAGATGGAGACCGCGGGGAAGGCCATCGAGCGCCGGGGCAAGGTGCTCGCGG
>NZ_JBVPVA010000367.1:0-2307 GCF_055612215.1 Actinomycetospora sp.
CCGCCGAGCGCGGCCTGGAAGACCCCGTCACCCCACTGCGCCCCGAGGCGGATCGTGAGCAGCCGCAGGAAGCCCGGGTGCGCCGCCAGGTCGCGCCGCCGGAAGCGGTCGGGCTCTGCGGCGGCACCGGTCCCGGCGTCCGCGGCCGGCCGCGTCGCCTGCTCCGGCGCGGGGGGTGGAACGGGCACGGGCAGGACGCTACGCGTCGGGTCGGCGGAACGGACTCGGGCGCCCGGACCGGGCGTCGCAGGTGGGCGTCCGGACGACGACGGATCGCGACGAGGGCGGGTGGCCCGGCTCCCCGACGGCGGCGCGGAGTGCCACGATGGACCGCGTGGCGGAGGGAACGAGGGGCGAACCCACCGAACGCCCGGTCAACGCCGTCGAGGCGGGGTCGCTGCTCGTCGCGGCCCCCACCCTCACCGACGACAACTTCGTCCGGACGGTCGTGTTCGTCATCGACCACCGGCGGGAGGGCACGCTCGGCGTCGTGCTGAACCGGCCGAGCGAGGTCGCGGTCGGCGACGTCCTGCCCGCCTGGGGTCCGTTCACGACGCGGCCGAGCGCGGTCTTCGTCGGCGGCCCGGTCGAGCAGAAGACCGCCCTGTGCCTGGCGGCGCTGCGGACCGGGGAGGACCCGGCGCGGACCGAGGGCGTCGTCGGGGTGCGCGGGCCGGTGGCGCTGGTCGACCTCGACGGCGACCCGAGCACGCTGGCGCCGCGGGTGCGCGGGCTGCGGGTGTTCGCGGGCTACGCGGGGTGGGACCGCGGGCAGCTCGCCGGCGAGATCGCCCGCGGCGACTGGTACGTCGTGCCCGCGCTGCCCGACGACGTGCTCGCCCCGCCGCGCCACGACCTGTGGGGCGGGGTGCTCCGCCGTCAGGGCGTCCCGCTCGCGCTGCTGGCGACCCACGTCGCGGAGCCGTCGCGCAATTAGCCGCGCGCGGCCGTAGCGTCGGTGGCGTGCGGATCACACGCGAGCAGCCCGGGCCCGGCCAGGAGTCGGTCTGGGACTACCCGCGCCCCCCGCGCGCCGAGCGGGACACCCGTCGCGCCGTCGTCACGCACGCCGGCACGGTCGTGGTCGACACCGACGACCTGGTGCGGGTGCTCGAGACCAGCCACCCGCCGACGTTCTACCTGCCCCGCACCGCGTTCACCGAGGGCGTGCTGCGGCCCGCGCAGCGCCGGACGGTCTGCGAGTGGAAGGGCACCGCGCGCTACGTCGACATCGTGCTGCCGGGCACGACCCTGGAGGCCGTCGGCTGGTGGTACCCGGAGGGTGACGTCAGCGCGACCTACCCCGAGCTCGCCGACCGGGTGTCGCTCTACCCCGCGCCGTTCGACGAGATCACGCTCGGCGGCGAGCGCGTGGTGCCGCAGCCGGGCGGGTTCTACGGCGGGTGGATCACCCACGACGTCGTCGGCCCGTTCAAGGGCGGCCCGGGCAGCTGGGGCTGGTAGGCCGGGCGCCTCAGCCCGGCTGCTCGCCCGCGTTCGCCCCGGCGCGCGGGCAGAGCGAGCACGCCCCGCCGCAGGCGCCGGCCGCGGTCCCGCAGGTGTCGGCCTCCTCGGGCACCCCGCCGAGCGTGCACGGCCCGGAGGTGCGGCGCTCGTCCTCCAGGGTCGCCGCCCGGTCGGCCTCGGCGTACCGGGCACCCACGGCGCCGCCGACGCCCGTCAGCCCGAGGAGCCCCAGCACGCCCACGACGACGAGCGTCACCGCGG
Organism: Actinomycetospora sp.; assembly: GCF_055612215.1. Taxonomy (NCBI): domain Bacteria; kingdom Bacillati; phylum Actinomycetota; class Actinomycetes; order Pseudonocardiales; family Pseudonocardiaceae; genus Actinomycetospora; species Actinomycetospora sp. Next base: position 1,729 of record NZ_JBVPVA010000367.1, read on the forward strand.
CCGCCGTCGTGGGGGCCAGCAGGGCGACCACCCCGGCGGCGACGCCGACCACGCCCGCGGCGACGAAGGCGGGTGCCGCCACCCGGTTGGCGCGCCGGAACGAGTCGATGCGCGCCATGGTCCAGCCGGTCCGCACGCCGATCACGCGGTTGCGGGGCAGCCGGTGCACCGCGGCGAGGATCCCGACGACGAGGACGGCGGCGGCGGCGAGCACGAGGACGGCGGCCAGCACGGGGACGACCATGCCCCCAGAGTAGGCTCGATGCTCGAGGGACCCGCCGCCGAGACGTCCACTCCTCGTGTGGCACGTCGGCGCGGGCCGGCCCTGGTCGCCGCAGCCGTCGTGCGGGCGCCGGGCGCAGCGCATCCGTGTGGTGACCAGGAGGAACGCCGTGACCGCCCAGCCCGACGTCGCTCGGAGCGAGACCCCGGGGTCCGACGCCGAGCCCGGCCGTGGGGTGCCGCCCTACCGCTACACCGCCGCGCTGGCCAGCGGGATCGAGGCGCGCTGGCAGGACCGCTGGGAGGCCGAGCAGACCTTCTCGACCCCGAACCCGTCCGGCCCGCTCGCCGACGGCG
>NZ_JBVPVA010000722.1:0-2034 GCF_055612215.1 Actinomycetospora sp.
TCGTCGTCCCGGCGCTGATCATGGACCGGGACGGACGGGGGCTGCACGACCGCGTGAGCCGCACCGTCGTGCTCCGCGCCCGCTGACGTGCCCCGGGTGCCGCGCTGGTGCCCCGGCGGCGCGTCGTGATCAGGGGCGCACCGGGCAGCCCAGCCGGCCCTCCCGGATGCCTGATGTGCTCCTGATCGACCGGGCCGGCGGTCCTCCGCAGCCCGCGTTGATCAACAGCACGTCCGACAGGTCCGGCGGCCCCCCGAGGCGCCCCGTGTGCTGGTGATCACCGGGGTGGGGCGCTCGAGGGGTCAGCGCCGGCGGACGGTGCGCTGCATCCCCTTCATCTGCGCGCCCTTGGGCAGCGGCCCCTTGGGCATCGCCGGCCCGCCGCGGCCCGCGATGGCCGCCAGCCGCTTCTCCAGGGTCTCCATCTGGTCGCGGTCGATGTTGCGGGGGAGCTTGGTCATGTGCCGCTGCAGCTTCGAGAGCGGGACGTCGCCCTCCTCGTTGCCCACGGTGAGCTCGTAGATCGGCACCTGGCCCGCGACCCGGGAGATCTTCTTCTTCTCCTGGGCGAGCAGGTTCTTCGTGCGGTGCGCCGCGCCCTCGGCCACGAGCACCACGCCCGGGCGCCCGATCACGCGGTGCACGACGTCGAGCTGGGTCGTGCCGGCGACGGCCTGGGTCACCCGCCACTGCCCGCGCATGTTGTCCAGCGCCCACCCAGCCGCGCCGGGCTGGCCGTCGGCCTTCGCGTAGACGTTGTTCTGCACGCGGCGCCCGAACACGAGCATCGCGAGCGCCGCGCCGAGCAGGACCCCGATCGGCACGAGGAACCAGGACTGGCCGATCAGCAGGCCGACGACCAGGAACACCAGCGCGGTCGCGACGATCACGCCGATCATCAGCGGGAGGAGGAGCTTGTCCTCCTTGCGCTGCATCTGGAAGGCCTGCCAGATCTGCGACCAGCGCTCCCGACGCTGCGTCCGGGCAGCCTGCTTGGCGGCCTTCTTCTCTTCCTTGGTCGCCTTGCCGGCCGTGCCCTTCGCCATGCCCGTCATTCTGCCGGATCGAAGTCTTCCCCGTCGCTCCGCTCGCCCCTGCCGCTACCCACGGCGCGCGAGGAGCGCACCGACCTCCTGGCGGGCCTCACCCTCGGTGGCGAGCTCGGCCATGCCCTCGGGGAGCGCCTCGCCGCGGTGCAGCTTCGCCTGCGCGTAGAGCCGGCCCGCGCGGTACGACGAGCGCACGAGCGGCCCGGCCATGACCCCCGCGAAGCCGAGGCGCGTGGCCTCGTCGCGGTGCTCCACGAACTCCTCGGGCTTGACCCAGCGCTCCACCGGGTGGTGGCGCAGCGACGGGCGCAGGTACTGCGTCAGGGTCAGCAGGTCGCACCCGGCGTCGTGCAGGTCCCGCATCGCCGCGGTGACCTCCTCGGGGGTCTCGCCCATGCCGAGGATCAGGTTGGACTTGGTGACCATCCCGGCGTCGCGGGCCTGCCGGATCACGTCGAGGGAGCGCTCGTAGCGGAAGCCCGGGCGGATCCGGCGGAACACCCGCGGAACCGTCTCGAGGTTGTGGGCGAGCACCTCGGGCGCGGCGTCGAAGACCGGGCCGAGCTGGTCGTCGCGGCCGTCGAAGTCGGGGATGAGCAGCTCGACCCCGGTGCCGGGGTTCAGCGCGTGCACCTGCCGGACGGTCTCGGCGTAGAGCCAGGAACCGCCGTCGTCGAGGTCGTCGCGGGCGACGCCGGTGATCGTCGAGTAGCGCAGCCCCATCTGGCGCACCGACTCGGCGACCTTGCGGGGCTCGTCGCGGTCCAGCGGCGAGGGCTTGCCGGTGTCGATCTGGCAGAAGTCGCACCGGCGGGTGCACTGCTCACCGCCGATGAGGAAGGTCGCCTCGCGGTCCTCCCAGCACTCGTAGATGTTGGGGCAGCCCGCCTCCTCGCAGACGGTGGCGAGCCCCGCCGAGCGCACCATGCCCTTGAGCTCGGAGAAGTTCGGGCCGGTCTGCACACGGGTGCGGATCCACTCGGGC
>NZ_JBVPVA010000396.1:0-7085 GCF_055612215.1 Actinomycetospora sp.
CCCTTCGCTCGGTACGGGGCTACGCGTCGAGGTCGCCGGCCAGCAGCTCGGCGAGGGCGTCCACCGAGGCCTGCGCACCCAGGACGTCGGGGTCGGCGGACAGGGTGACCTCCTGGCCGCCCCGCACCCCGAGCCCGAGCACGGAGAGCATGCTGCGCGCGTCGGCGCTGTCGCCCTCGGCGGTCGCCAGCGTGACCCGCGCGGGCTGGGCCGCGGCGGCCTGGCAGAAGACCGCGGCGGGGCGGGCGTGCAGCCCGATCTGGGTCGCGACGACGACGGTGCGCTCGATCATGGTGCCTTCCTGGGTGCGGGGGGCGGGCACGCGGTGGCCGCGGCGGTCTCTCGCTCGGTGTCGGGCGTCCCGGCGGCGCCGTGGGTGTCGGCGGCGGGGGTGGCCGGGCGACGGCGTGCGGAGGTGCTGAGCACGACGACGAGCACCATCGCGACGATCGTGCCCGCGACGACCGCCGCCGGGGAAGCCCGGCGGGTTCCCCGTGAGCGGGACCACGACGACGCCGCGGCGCGCGACGTCCTCGGGTCACCCGGGGCGTCGAGAAGCCCCGACCGACGCGAGCCCGCACCCGCCCGGCGTCGTCACCTACGGCCGGTCGAGGACGTCGCCGCGGCGGCGACCCGGGCCGTCGACGCCGGGGGGACGCTGCTGGTCGAGCCGTGGGAGCTCCCCGGGATGGGGACCATGGCCGTGCTCGGCGACCCCGAGGGCAACCGCATCGGGGTCTGGGCCGCGCCAATGTGATCACCGGGCCGGTGTGGTTCCGCCGAGCCCCCGGTGATCACCAGGGCGGCCCGCTGATCATGTCCTGGTCGCCGTGCCGCGCTCCCGGAGCGTCGACACCCCCGGACCGGACAGGTCGTCGCAGAACGCCGCCCGCCCGGCCATCGCCATGACGAGCGCGAGGGTCGGGCCGGCCACGAGGAGGCCGGTATCGGGACCCGAGGTGAACGGGCCGTCGGTGGCCGCCAGCCGCAGCCCGGCGATCGCGGTGCGGCTGGGCACCGCGAAGTCGCGGGCGGCGTAGAACTCCGCGACGGTCGTCGCCACCTCGACCGGCGTCCGCGTCGGGAGCCCGAGCGGGCGGCGGACGTCCGCACCGTGCACGACGACCTCCCCGAGCCACGCCGCCGCCGGCCCCATCGGCGCCACCGTCGCGTCGACCTTCGCCCGCAGGATCGCGAGCGTCTCCTCGGGCATGGCGCCGAGCTGCTCGTCGAGACGGCGGCGGTTGTGGAGCGCGAAGTCGAACCGGGCCCCGATCGCCGAGCGCAGCCACCGCAGCCGCCCGGTGCTCGCGGCGGCCGACAGGTGGGCCACCGTCTCCTCGACGGTCCACTCGGTGCACAACGACCGCCTCGCCCACCGTGCGGCGGTCAGCCCCTCGAGATCGGCGACGAGGGCGGCCCGTTCTTCGTGGATGGCGGGCCAGACGTCCGTGGTCACGGTGCTCATGGTGGATGGGACCGCCGCCGGCCGACGGACTCATCGCCGTCGGCCACAATGGAGGGGTGACCAGCAGTGGCGAGCACCCCGTCCTCGTCGTCGACTACGGCGCGCAGTACGCGCAGCTGATCGCCCGCCGCGTCCGCGAGGCGTCGGTCTACTCCGAGGTCGTGCCGCACACGACGTCGGTGGACGACCTGCTGGCGAAGGACCCGGCCGCGATCGTGCTCTCCGGCGGCCCCGCGTCGGTGTACGCCGAGGGGGCGCCGAGCATCGACCCCGCCCTCTTCGAGACCGGCGTCCCGGTCTTCGGCATCTGCTACGGGTTCCAGCTCATGGCCTCCGCCCTCGGCGGGACGGTCGCGCACACCGGGGACCGCGAGTACGGGCGCACCGACCTGCACGTGACCGACCCCGGTCGGCTGCACGGCGACATCCCCGCCGAGCACCCGGTCTGGATGAGCCACGGCGACGGCGTCACCGCGGCGCCGGAGGGGTTCACGACGACGGCCTCGTCGTCCGGGGCGCCGGTGGCGGCGTTCGAGGACGTCGACCGGCGGCTCGCCGGGGTGCAGTACCACCCCGAGGTCGGGCACTCGCCGCACGGCCAGCTCGTCCTGGAGCGCTTCCTGCGCGACGTCGCCGGCATCACCCCGGACTGGACGGCCGCGAACATCGTCGAGGAGACCGTCGAGGCGATCCGGGCGCAGGTCGGGCCCGGGGGCCGCGCGATCTGCGGGCTGTCCGGCGGGGTCGACTCGGCGGTCGCCGCGGCGCTCGTCCAGCGCGCGATCGGGGACCGGCTGACGTGCGTGTTCGTCGATCACGGGCTGCTGCGCGAGGGGGAGCGGGGCCAGGTCGAGCGCGACTTCGTCGCCGCCACCGGGGTCGACCTGGTGACCGTCGACGCCGCCGAGGTCTTCCTGCGCGAGCTCGCCGACGTCGTCGACCCCGAGGAGAAGCGCAAGATCATCGGCCGGGAGTTCATCCGGTCCTTCGAGGGGGCGGCCCGGGACCTCGCGGAGGGCGAGGGCGCCGAGTTCCTCGTGCAGGGCACGCTCTACCCCGACGTCGTGGAGTCCGGCGGGGGCTCCGGCGCGGCGAACATCAAGTCCCACCACAACGTCGGCGGCCTCCCCGACGACCTGCAGTTCTCGCTGGTCGAGCCGCTGCGGTCGCTGTTCAAGGACGAGGTCCGCGCAGTCGGCGCCGAGCTCGGCCTGCCCGAGACGATCGTCCAGCGTCAGCCCTTCCCCGGGCCCGGCCTGGCGATCCGCATCATCGGCGCGGTCGACGCCGACCGGCTGGCGACGCTGCGCCGTGCGGATGCCATCGCCCGTGAGGAGCTCTCGGCGGCGGGCCTCGACCGCACCATCTGGCAGTGCCCGGTGGTGCTGCTCGCGGACGTGCGCTCGGTCGGCGTGCAGGGCGACGGGCGGACCTACGGCCACCCCGTGGTGCTCCGCCCGGTCTCCAGCGAGGACGCGATGACGGCCGACTGGACCCGGGTCCCCTACGAGACCCTCGAACGCATCTCGACCCGGATCACCAACGAGTGCGCCGAGATCAACCGCGTGGTCCTCGACGTCACCAGCAAGCCGCCCGGCACGATCGAATGGGAATGACCGGGCGAGCCGGACACCGCGCCGACGACGACCGGTAGCCGTTCGGGTACCGGGCGGGACGGGGGTGGACAGAGTCCCCGTGATCGTGTCGGGTTGATCCATGGACGGACGCCGGGCGGTGCCGCCCCGGCGCCCGTTCGTCGGTCGCCGGGCCGAGCTGGCCGCCATCGAGGACACGGTCGCCGCCGCGCGCCGGGGCGAGCCGGGCCTCGTCTGGATCCCCGGGGCCGCCGGGATGGGCAAGTCCGCGCTGCTCGCGAGCGCCATCGGCCGCGTCGGCCCGCTGGACCTGCTGAGCGCGACCGGCGACGAGGCCGAGTCGGCGCTGCCCTACGGCATCGTCGACCAGCTCGCCGCCGCGCTGCCGGCCGACCTGCTCGCCCAGCACCCGCTCGCCGGCCCCGGCCGGGCCCCGGGCGCCGACCCGATGGTGGTGGGCGCGGACCTGCTCGCCGCCCTCGGCGCCGTCCCCGCCGACGATCCGCTGCTCGTGGTGATCGATGACGTGCAGTGGGCCGACGACCTGTCGATCCGCACCCTGGTGTTCGTCCTGCGCCGGCTGCGCCACGACCGCGTCGTGGTCCTGCTCGGGGTCCGGACCCCCGACCCCGGCCTCCTCGAGGGTGACGACCCCGTCGACCCGCGCTGGGAGCGCGTGCTGGACACGGTGCACGGCGCGCGCCGGCTCCCCCTGAGCGGTCTCGCGCCCGCCGAGCTGTCCGAGCTGGCCGCTGTCCTCGGGCGCCCGCTGAGCTCGACCGGCGCCGCCGAGCGACTCTGGGCCCGCACCCGCGGGCACCCGCTGCACGCCCGGACGCTGCTCGAGGAGCTCGCCCCGGAGGTCCTGGCCGCCACCACCACCGACGTGCTGCCCGCCCCGCGCTCCCTCGCCGCGGTCGTGCTCGTGCGGCTCTCCCGCGCGAGCCTCGCCGGCCAGGCCCTCGTCGTGGCCGCCTCGGTGCTCGGCGAGCCGTGCGCCCTCGCCGACGCGGCCGCGCTCGCGGTGGCCGCGGGCCTCGGCCCCGTCGACGACCCCGCCGCGGCCCTCGACGAGGGGGTCCGGGTCGGTCTGCTCACCGAGCGCGGGGACCGGCCGGTCGGCGGCATCGGGTTCGTCCACCCGCTGCTGCGGGCCGCGGTCTACGGCGACCAGCCGCCCGCCCGGCGCCGGGCCCTGCACACGGCCGCCGCCGGGCTCGTCCGCGGTCGCGCGGCGCTCACCCACCGGATCGCCGCCGCGTCGGGCCCCGACCCGGAGCTCGCGGCCGACCTCGAGCGGCTCGCCGAGGACGTCGCCACCGAGTCGTCCCCGCTCGACGTCGCCGACCTGTGGCACGCCGCCGCCGACGTCACCGTCGATCCCGACGACCACGAGCGCCGCGTCTTCCGGGCCGTCGAGGTGCTGCTCGGGGCGGGGGAGATCGGGCGCGCGGCGCCCTTCGAGGACGAGGTGGCCGCGGCGCGGCCGGGTCCGGTCCGCGACGCGCTGCTCGGGCGGCTGGCGCTGCTGCGCGGCCGGCTGGCCCGCGCCCGCCCACTGCTCGACGCCGCCGCGCAGGGCCCCGACGACCGGGTCCGCGCGATCGCGACCGCCGACCTCGCGCTGCTCACGGTGCTCGAGGGCCGCCCCGCGGCGGCCGTCGAGCTCGCGACGAGCTGCTTCGCCGACCCCGACGCCGGGCCCCTGGTGCGGGCGCCCGCGGGGTTCGCGCTGATCCTCGGGCTCGCCGCGCAGGGGCGGGCGGACCACGCCCGCGCGGTGCTCGACGTCGCCGGCGGGCCCCCGGAGGCCCGGACCCCGCTCTACGCCGACACCCTCGCCGTCCGCGGCGTCCTCGCCGCGGCGGCCGACGACGACGCCGCCGCCGGGCGTGACCTCGCCGAGGCGCTGCGCCTGGCCCGGGCGGGCCAGCCGGTGCGCACCGCGACCGTCGCCGCGGGCTACCTCGCGATGGTCCGGGACCGGACCGGTGAGGCCGACGGTCTCGACGCGGTCGAGCTGGCCGTCAACTCCGCACGCGACGCCGGGCGCGGGTTCGCCGAGCTGATGGTCCGGGGCTACGCCGCGTCCATGCACGCGCTGCGCGGACACGCGCACGAGGCCCGGGCCCACCTCGCCGTCGTCGCCACCGGCTCGCCCTGGTGGGGCTCGACGATCGTGACGGCCTCGGGGGGCGCGCTCCTGGCCCTCGTCGAGGACGACGCGGCGGGGATGCTGCGGGCCCTGGAGCCCGTGCTGCGCCCCGAGGTCCTGGACCTGGCCGACGCGATCGGCGCGCTCGGGCCGCGGGCGCTGCACGCGGAGGCCCTGCTGCGCCTCGGCCGGGTCGACGCCGCCCGCGACGCGGTCGAGGCCCTCGAGGCGCGGCTCGCCGACCGTCCGGCGGGCCACACCCGCGTCGACGCCGCCCGCCTGCGGGGCCTGCTCGCCGAGGCCGACCGGGACCCCGCCGGGGCCCGGGCGGCGTTCGAGTCCGGGCTCGCGGCCGCGGAGGCGGTGGACGTGCCCCTGGCCCGCGCCCGGCTCGAGACCGAGCTCGGCCGCCACCTGGTCGCGACGGGAGAGCGGCGCACCGGCGTCGACCTGCTGCGCGCGGCCCGTGACCGGCTCGCCTCCCTGGGGGCGACCCCGTTCCTCGCGCCGTGCGAGGAGCTGCTGCACGCCGCGGGCCTCACGCCCTCGCCCGAGGAGGAGGCGCTCGGGCTGACGCCGCACGAGGACGCCGTCGTCGCGCTCGTCGTGCGCGGGCTGACGAACCGGGAGGTCGCGCAGGAGCTGTTCGTCTCCCCGCGCACCGTCGCCTACCACCTGTCCAACGTCTACGCGAAGCTCGGTGTCACCTCCCGGGCCCAGTTGCGGGACCGGCGGGCCGTCCCGACGCGCTGACGCTGCGCAGCACGGCCGTCACCGCGGGTCGACTGGAAGCCGTACTGGAAGGCCGACCGGGGCGATCGCACGGCCGCGACCCGCAGGCTCGTCCCCATCGGAGACGACCAGAGGGAGGTGGGCTCGCCGATGCGGGTCACTCTCGACATCGCCCGGTCCCCCGACGGCCGGCTCGAGGGCTCGGCCGTCACGGAGACCGGGTCGGAGCACGTGTTCTCGGGGACGCTCGAGCTGCTGCGGGTCCTCGAGGACCTCCAGCCCGGCGCCCCCCTGACGTCGGGCTCCGTCCCGCGGAGCCCGCGATGACGCCGACCGCGCCGCCACCGGCCCTCGGGGTCCGGGACCACGCCCGCGCGGTCGTCCTCGGCCTCGTCATCGGCGGGCTGTGGATCGCGCACCGCGACGAGCCGTTGTGGGAGCACGCCCTCCGCACCCTCGTCGTCCTCGCGGTGGTGCCGGTCCTCGCCGCCCCGCTGCTCGCGTGGTGGCGCCGCCGGGCGGGCACCGAGGAGCAGGGGTACCGGCTCTCGCTGCGCCGCTTCGTCGTTGGCAAGGCGCTGCTCGTCGTGGCCGGGGTGGGCCTGGACCTGCTCCTGACCCTCTGGATCCCGGACCTGGCGGACATCGTGGTGGCGGTCGCGCTGCTCGTCGCGGTGGTCGTCGCCGGGACCCGCTACCACCACCTGCTGCTCGTGCCCACCGGATCCGCGGAGCCCGCCGACGCGCACTCCTGAGCGTCGCCCGGTGGTGGTCCGTCCCGGCATTCGCGAGGATGGAGCACCATGGCGACGACGATCTTCAGCGAGATGTCCGCCCTGGCCGTCGAGTACGACGCGATCAACCTCGGCCAGGGGTTCCCGGACACCCCCGGGCCGCAGGAGGTCGTCGACGCCGCCGTCGCCGCCATGCGCCGGGGCCTCAACCAGTACCCGCCGGCGATCGGCGTGCCGGCGCTGCGCGAGGCGATCTGCGACCACCAGCGGCGCTTCTACGGGATCGAGCTCGACCCGGCGTCGCAGGTCGTGGTGTGCGCGGGCGCCTCGGAGGCGCTCTCGTCGGCGCTGATGGCCCTCGTCGCGCCCGGCGACGAGGTGATCGCGCTCGAGCCGTTCTA
>NZ_JBVPVA010000041.1:0-2575 GCF_055612215.1 Actinomycetospora sp.
CCCATGGCGCCCGCGCCCGTCAGGCTGTGGAGCTGACGCGTCTTGGGGTGCTTGGCCCCGGCCGGCCAGCTCACGGTGGCTCCGTCGTGGAGCTTGATCAGCTGCTGCTTCTCCAGGGACTGCAACGTGTCGACGGCGGCGTCGGCAGCGTCCGGGTCCGCGAACTTCCACACGGTCAAGGTGGCCATGGGGTGCTTCCTTCCGGGACTTCGAGTGGGTCCCGATCAGCGTCCGTGGGCCGCACGGAGCCGGGCTCATCCACCGCGGGTGATTCCGATCGGCCCTCGTGACCGCACGGTGCGCAATGGGCCCGCACGGGGTGACCGCACGGTGGGTCGACGTCTGGAGGGATGTCCGATGGCGTCGTCCCGGGATCACCACGGCGCGGGCGTCTCCGAGGACGGACCGCACGACGGCCTCGCGCCCCACTACCGGGCCGTGCTCACCGGGACCATCTTCGCGATGTCGGTCCTCGCCTACCTGGGTGCCCACGAGACCGGCTTCGTCGGTGCCGTCGTCACGGTCGTGGGGACCGGTTTCGTCATCTTCTTCGGCGAGGCCTACTCGGGTCTGCTGTCGGCGGCCCTGGCCTCCGCGCGCGAGCTCCCGCGATCGGAGATCACCCGGGAACTCGGGGCCAGCTCGCTGGCCGCCGGTCCGGGCGTCCTCGCCGCGCTCGTCCTGCTGCTCACGAGCGCGGTCGGGTGGGGAGTACAGACCGGCATCGACGTCGCGCTGTGGCTCGGTGTCCTGGCGCTGACCGGGTGCAGCGTCGCCGAGGCGCGCGGGTCGCGCCGATCCGCGGCCGCGCGCATCGCGTCGATCGCCGCCTCGGTCACGGTCGGCGTCGTCATCATCGTGCTCAAGGCGAAACTCCACTGACCGGTACGCGGCTCTCACCTGCCCCGGGTGACGACCCGCGCCCCTGCTCGCGCGCACGCTTCCCGGGCCCGCGGAGGCAGACATGCGAGGTCACGGCCGTGCTGAGTGAACGCGAGGAGCAGGAGCTCGAGCTGATCGAACGTCAGGTGCTCGCGTCGGACCCGCACCTGGCCGCGCTGCTGACGCGGCGCGGCGAGCACCCACCGTCGACGGCGCGGCTGGTGGCGCTCTTCGTGGTCTCCGCGCTGCTGGTCGTGGTGATCGTCGGCCTGCTATTCCTGGACCTCGCCGCCCAGGCCCTTCTGGTGATGCTCGTGGCGGCGTGGCCGATGGCCGTCCTGCGGAGCCTGGGGAGGGCGGCCGGGTGGCGGCGGGCACGGCGTCGCTAGGGCCGTCGCGACCGACCGTGCTCGGCCGGCTCGAGCTGCTGCGGGCGCGCCACCGGTGGCTCGACCACCTGGTGCGGGCCGGCGTCCGGTACGGCGACAAGCACGGCGACCACTACGCGGCCGCCCTCACCTACTTCACCGTGCTCACCCTGGTCCCGGTCCTCATGATCGCCTTCGCCGCCGCCGGATACGTCCTCGCGGGCGACCCGGCACTGTTCGCGCAGCTGCGGGAGGCCCTGACCAGTTCGGTGCCGCCCGTCCTGGCGGACACGCTGAACTCGATCATCGATGCCGCCATCGGCCAGCGCGACACCGTCGGCATCCTCGGTCTGGTCCTCGCGGTGCTGGCCGGACTGTGGTGGACCACCAACCTCCGGGAAGCGCTGTCCGAGCAGTGGGACCAGCGCGGGGCGACCGAGCCCCTGGTCCGCCGGTACGCGGGCGACCTGCTCGCCATGATCGGACTGGCGCTGGCGCTCGCGGTGTCCCTGGCCCTCACCGCCGCGGGCACGGCGATGTCGGGCACGGTGGCGCAGTTCCTCGGCCTCGGTCGCGCCGGGTGGTCCGCGTTCCTGGTCGCCCTCGGTGGGGTGGTCCTGACCTTCCTCGCGAACTGGCTCGTCCTGACGTGGGTGATCGCCCGGCTTCCCCGGGAGCGCGTGACGCTGCGCAGCGCCGTCCGGGCGGCGGCTCTCGGCGCCGTCGGGCTCGCGGTGCTGCAGGAGGTCATGAGCGTCTACCTCGCCGCCGTCACGACCTCGCCCGCCGGGATCGCGTTCGGCCCGATCCTCGGGCTGCTGGTCTTCGCCAACGTGGTCGCCCGGCTGGTCCTCTTCGTCACGGCATGGGCGGCGACGCTGCGCGAGAACCGGCCCGAGCGGCTCCCCGACCCCGTGCCGGTGGTGATCCGGCCGGCGATCACGATGGGGAAGCACCTCTCCGCAGGGACGACCGCGGCGGTCCTCGGCGCCGGCGCCCTGCTCGGCGCCGCCGTCGGGCTGGTCACCCGTCGTCGCTGACGCCGGCCGCACCCGGCGCGTAGGGCGGTCGAACCCGCCACCCGCCGCGTGCGGCCGAGGGCGCTCCTGCGGTCGTACCCACTCCGCCCCGGGACGCGTGGGGGCGCCGGGCGACCGGGCACCACGGCGGCTCCCGGGCGCGCCCGAGGGCGCCCGGGCCTCCGACGACACGACGGAGGAGTGCGATGACCAGCGGTGCGCCGCGGCACGAGAGCGGAACGGGGGCGACGTCGTTCAACGAGGCGATCGCGGACTGGTTCGACGACACCCTGCGGATCTACGGCG
>NZ_JBVPVA010001006.1:0-2120 GCF_055612215.1 Actinomycetospora sp.
GGATCAGTGCGGCGAGCCCGCGGCCGAGGCCGCCTCGACGTTCGGTCATCCGTGGTCCCCCGTGGTGCTCGCAGCGGCCGACTCGGTACGTCGCTCGGCGACCGCGGCGCGTATGGCGAACTCGCGGGCCGCGTCCAGGTAGCTCATCGCCCCGCGGGAGCCGGGGTCGTAGGTGAGCACGGTCTGGCCGAAGCCGGGCGCCTCGCTCACCTTGACGCTGCGGGGGATGACGGTGCGCAGGACGAGGTCGCCGAAGTGGCTGCGGACCTCGTGGGTGACCTGGTCGGCCAGCTTGGTGCGGCCGTCGTACATCGTCAGCAGGATCGTCGAGACGTGCAGCGACGGGTTGAGGTGGGACTGCACCAGCCCGATGTTGTTGAGCAGCTGCGAGAGCCCCTCGAGCGCGTAGTACTCGCACTGGATGGGGATGAGCACCTCGGGTGCCGCGACCATCGCGTTCAGCGTGAGCAGGCCCAGCGAGGGCGGGCAGTCGATCAGCACGTAGTCGACGTCGAGCCGGTCGAGCACGTCGGACGCGAGCGCCTGCCGCAGGCGCGACTCCCGGTTCATCATCGACACGAGCTCGATCTCGGCGCCGGCGAGGTCGATGGTCGCCGGGACGCAGAGCAGGTCCGGCGAGCGGTCGCAGACCTGCGCGGCCTCGTCGAGGGTCATCTCGCCGATGAGCACCTCGTAGATCGAGGGCACCCCGCTACGGTGGTCGACGCCGAGGGCGGTGCTGGCGTTGCCCTGCGGGTCCAGGTCGACGACGAGGACGCGGGCGCCGTGCAGGGCCAGGGCGGCGGCGAGGTTGACGGTGCTCGTGGTCTTGCCGACCCCGCCCTTCTGGTTGGCCACCGTGATCACGCGGCGCCGGCTCGGGCGCGGCATCCGGTGGTCCTCGGGGTGGAGCACGCGGGCGGCGCGGGCGGCTTCCTCCGCGATGGGCGTCATGCCGGCGCCGTCGCCGTAGATGACCTCGCCCGCCCCCAGCACGCCGGCACCCACCCCGGACACGGCCTCGCTGACGGCCTCGCGCACCCGCTCCGCGCTCACCCGCTCCCCACGTCGCGTTTCACGTGGAACGCCGTGCTGTCCTTCGGTCACGAGGATCGATCCTTCCTGCCACGACCGCGGCGTCCCGCACCGGGACCCGAGCCGGCAGCCGTCCGTCGCTCCGTTCGATGTACCACCACGATGTGCGTCGTGGTGTCTCCCGCGCCGCAGCGCACGACCTCCACTTCGCCACCCCCGGCGGCGCGGAGGTCGTTCGCGTCGCGCCGCACCTCGTCGTGCGCGCTCGCGCCCTTGAGCGCGGCGAGTCTCCCACCCGGCCGCACCAGGGGCATCGCCCACGTCGCGAGACGACCCATCGGGGCCACCGCCCGCGCCGTCACCACGTCGAACTCGCCGACGGCCCGGCGCGTCTCGCGCTCCTCGGCCCGGCCGCGGCGCACCGTGACGTCGAGCCCGAGGGCCGCGACGACCTCCTCCAGCCACGCCACGCGCCGCGCCATCGGCTCGAGGAGCGTGATCGTCAGGTCGGGCCGGGCCAGGGCGAGCGGGATCCCGGGCAGACCCGCACCGGACCCGACGTCGAGGACCGTGGAGTCGGCGGGGACGACCCGGCCGACGTAGGCGGAGTTGACGAGGTGCCGGTCCCAGAGCCGGGGCAGCTCACGCGGCCCGATCACGCCCTGCTCGCGCCCCGGTCCGGCGAGCAGCTCGGCGTAGCGGCGCACCCGGGGGAGCGCATCCCCGAACAGCTCCTCGGACTCGGAGGTGGGCTCGGCCGGAGCGAGTTCGTCGGCCGGGCCGGCGTCCCGCCCCTCGGCGAGGCCGGTGTCCCGCCCCTCGGCGGGGCCGGTGTCCCGCCCCTCGGCGGGGCCCGCCGGGTCGTCGCTCGTGACCGGCCGGTCGCCCGCGGTGCCGTTCGTCGGCGTCACCGACGCCACCCCTGTCGCCGTGCACCCGGCGAGCGGCGCCGTGTTCCACGTGGTACACGGCGGCCCCCCACCCTCGTGGGGCCCACGGGTCAGCGACCGGGGAGCCCGACCCCGCGACGGCGGGGCTGCTCGCCCACGCTCTCGCTGTGCACCCCGTCCCCCCTCGCGACGGCG
>NZ_JBVPVA010001124.1:0-13278 GCF_055612215.1 Actinomycetospora sp.
GAACAACTTGCGGATCTCGTAGAGCTTCGACTCCGAGCACCGCACCAGGTCGGTGTCGTGGATGAAGATCGACCCCTTCTCGGGCTTGAGCAACCCGATGATCGACTTCAGCAGCACCGACTTCCCGGTCCCCGACGGACCCAGCAACACCGACACCTCACCGGCGGGCAGGGTCAACGTCACGTCGGACCAGATGTTCGAACTCCCGAACGACTTCGAGAGATTCTTGATCCCGACCTCGACGCCACCCATCGATGTTCCTCCCGGCCTGGTGTCCGAACCCGTCGCGACGAGCCCGTGGTGACAGGTCTCGCGCTGTGCGCCGTGGAACGACGCGGTCCCCCGACGAGTCGGGCATCACAGCGACAACGACGGGCGCGGACGGAGGTTACTGGACAGGTAACACCGGTCACCCACGGAGGTCTGTTGCGTCCGATCGTTCGTACGAACCGTCCGCGATCGGCCGCGGACCATGGCGTCTGCACTGGTCCGAATGGTCGTAGACACGACGACGGGGCGGGGTCCCAGGTGGGACCCCGCCCCGGTCGTGGCAGTGCGGGAGCCCGCGCCGGCGGCGCGGGCGGAGGGGGATCAGGTCAGGCTGACCTTGGCCCCGGCCTCCTCGAGCTTCGCCTTGGCGGCCTCGGCGGCCTCCTTGGTGGCACCCTCGACGATCGGCTTCGGGGCGCTCTCGACGAGCTCCTTGGCCTCCTTGAGGCCCAGGCCCGAGACGACCTCGCGGACGACCTTGATGACCTGGATCTTCTTGTCACCCGCGGCCTCGAGGACGACGTTGAACTCGTCCTTCTCCTCCTCGGCCGGCGCGGCGCCGCCGCCGGCGGCCGGGGCGGCCGCGGCCGCGACCGGGGCCGCGGCGGTGACCTCGAAGGTGTCCTCGAACTTCTTCACGAACTCCGAGAGCTCGAGCAGCGTCATGTCCTTGAAGGCATCGAGCAGCTCGTCGGTGGACAGCTTCGCCATGGTGAGGCGTTCCTTCCTACATCAGGGATCAGGTGGGGGTGGATCAGGACCGGGGTCAGGACTCCGCAGCCGCGGCGTCGGCCGACTCGACCGCCTCGACGGCCTCCTCGGTGCTCGCGCTGCCCTCGGCAGCCCGCTTGTCCTGCAGGGCCTGCGCGAGGCGGGCGACCTGCGAGGCCGGGGCGGCGAACAGGCCCGCGGCCTTGGCGAGGTTGCCCTTCATCGCGCCGGCGAGCTTCGCCAGCAGGACCTCGCGCGAGTCGAGATCGGCCAGCTGGTCGATCTCGGCGGCGGAGAGGGCGCGCCCCTCCATGTAGCCGCCCTTGACCACGAGCGCCTTGTTGTCCCGGCCGAACTCGCGCAGCGCCTTGGCGGCGTCGACGGGCTCCCCGGACACGAAGGCGATCGCCGTGGGCCCGACGAGCAGCTCGTCGAGGCCCTCCACGCCGGCGTCCGCGGCAGCCCGCTTGACCAACGTGTTCTTGGCGACGGTGTAGTTGACGTCGTTGCCCAGCGAGCGCCGCAGCTTCGTGATCTGCGACATCGTCAGGCCCCGGTACTCGGTGACGACCATGGCCGAGGCGTCGCGGAACTCCGCGGTGATCTCGGCGACGGCAGCCACCTTCTCGGCGGCCGGTGCACGTTCAGCCATCCGCGCCTCCTTTCCTGCATCGAGCGTGGGTGGACCGAGGTCTTCTCCGCTCACGCCGGGGCCCGGAGACGGGAGAAGCCCCGTGCGCAGTCGCACGGGGCTTCGAGGGGCGGCGGACCCGCGAGGGCCCGCACGCATCGCTGCCTCGTCCTCCTGCGCGGGACGCCCGTCGAGGGGCCTTCGTCCTCCCGGAGGGTGTCCGGGAGGAGACCAGCGGTCTCGGGTGGAACTCGGTGACGATGCCGACGGATTGCGTCCGCCGGTGGTGTCCTGTCCAGGATACGGGACGGCCCGGGCCACCCCGACGAGCGGGGTGGTCCGGGCCGGTGCGTCCGTGCCGGGCGGCTCAGGCCTCGGCCGAGGTGAGGTTCCGCGTCCGGGTCGGGTCCACGGGGATGCCGGGGCCCATCGTGGTCGTCACGGTGATCTTCTTGACGTAGCGGCCCTTGGCCGCCGAGGGCTTCGCCCGGAGGATCTCGTCGAGAGCCGCTCCGTAGTTCTCGACGAGCTTCTCCGCGTCGAAGCTGGCCTTGCCGATGACGAGGTGCAGGTTGGCCTGCTTGTCGACACGGAAGTTGACCTTGCCGCCCTTGATGTCGGAGACGGCACGGGCCACGTCCGGGGTGACCGTGCCGGTCTTCGGGTTCGGCATGAGGCCGCGCGGGCCGAGGATGCGGGCGACCCGGCCGACCTTGGCCATCTGGTCGGGCGCGGCGACGGCGGCGTCGAAGTCGAGCCAACCGCCCTGGATGCGCTCGATGAGGTCGTCCGAGCCGACGACGTCGGCGCCGGCGTTCTCGGCCTCGGTGGCCTTGTCACCCGTCGCGAAGACGATCACGCGGGCCGTCTTGCCGGTGCCGTGGGGCAGGTTGATCGTGCCGCGGACCATCTGGTCGGCCTTGCGGGGGTCGACCCCGAGCCGCATGGCGACCTCGACGGTCGCGTCCATCTTCGTCGGCGAGGTCTTCTTGGCGAGCTCGACGGCCTCGAGCGGCGCGTAGAGCCGCTCCTCGTCGATCAGTTCGGCGGCCTGGCGGTAGGCCTTGCTGCGCTTCATGAGCTGTCCTTACTGCGTTCGCGGATCAGGTGTGGTGACGGGCGGCGCTCGCCCTCCCACGGGTTCGGGTGAGGAGTCCTCAGCCCGAGACGGTCAGGCCCATCGACCGGGCGGTCCCGGCGATGATCTTGGCGGCCTGGTCGAGGTCGTTCGCGTTGAGGTCGGCCATCTTGGTCTGCGCGATCTCGCGGACCTGGGCGTCGGTCACCGAGCCGACCTTCTTGGTGTGCGGCGTCGCGCTGCCCGACTGGATGCCGGCCGCGGCCAGCAGCAGCTTGGCCGCCGGCGGCGTCTTCAGCGCGAAGTCGAAGGAGCGGTCCTCGTAGATCGAGATCTCGACCGGCACGACCTGACCACGCTGCGCCTCGGTGGCCGCGTTGTAGGCCTTGCAGAACTCCATGATGTTGACGCCGTGCTGACCCAGCGCGGGGCCGACGGGCGGCGCGGGCGTCGCTGCGCCCGCCTTGATCTGCAGCTTGACGACCGCGGACAGTCGCCTCTTCTTCGGGGGCATCCCTACAGCTTCCTCACGTTTCCATCGGAGCACCGGTCGCGTCCGGACCGCCGACCGGCGTCGTCCCCGGCGCCCTCGATAGAGCGCCGGGGGACGTTGTGGTGTTCCCGCCTAGATCTTCGAGACCTGGTTGAACCCGAGCTCGACCGGCGTCTCGCGGCCGAAGATGGAGACCAGGACCTTGACCTTCTGGGCGTCGACGTTGACCTCGGAGATGCTCGCCGGGAGCGTCGCGAACGGCCCGTCCATGACGGTGACCGACTCGCCGACCTCGAAATCGACCTCGACCGCCGACGCGGCACCGCGCCCCGACTCCGCGGCCGCGGCCCCGGAATCGCCGCCCTTGGCCTTCTTCGGCGTCTCCTGCCGCGGGAGCAGGAACTTCGTGACCTCGTCGAGGGTCAGCGGCGAGGGCCGCGACGTGGCCCCGACGAAGCCGGTGACGCCGGGCGTGTTGCGCACCGCGCTCCACGAGGCGTCGTTGAGGTCCATCCGCACGAGGATGTAGCCGGGCAGCACCTTGCGCTGGACCTGCTTGCGCTGCCCGTTCTTGATCTCGGTGACCTCCTCGGTGGGCACCTCGACCTGGAAGATGAAGTCCTCGACGTCGAGCGTCTGCACGCGCGTCTCGAGGTTGGTCTTCACCTTGTTCTCGTAGCCGGCGTAGGAGTGCACGACGTACCAGTCGCCGGGCGCCAGGCGCAGCGACTCCTTGAGCGCCGCCACCGGGTCCTCGGGCTCGTCGTCCTCCTCGGCCACGGGCTCGGCGACGGGCTCCTCGACCGCCGCGCCCTCGGCGCCGACCGCGGTCTCGTCGGCATCGCCGACCGCCTGGTCGGGCAGGTCGGACGGCTCGTCCTCGGTGGGGGCGCCGAGCGCCTCGCGGGCGGCCTCGAGGTCGGCCTCGGGGTCGTGCGCCGCGGCGGCGTCGTTGTCGTCGTCCGCCGCGTCGTCGTCCGCGTCCTCGCGCGCCTGCGCGGCGGCCCGGGCCACCTGCGCGTCGTCGAGGGTGGCCGGGGCCTCCTCGGTGCTCAGGTCCGAGCCCTCGCGCACCATCACGCCGCGCGTGCGGGCCTCGGCGACGAGCTCGGGCTCGGGCTCGTGCTCGCCAACTTCTCCGGAGGTCACTTCTCGTCTCACTTCCCTCGGGTGCGCGGCCCTCCCGCGCGGTGGTGCCGGCCGTGGTGCCCGGCCGCGGACGACCGGGCCCCGCTCAGCCGAACAGGGCGAAGGTCAGCTTCTGGAACCCGATGTCCAGCAGCCCGACCAGCGTGACCATGAAGGCGACGAACACCAGGACGACCACCGTGTAGACGACGATCTGGCGCCGCGTCGGCCAGTGGACCTTGCGCAGCTCCGCGACGACCTCGCGCAGGAACCGCCGCAACCGGGCGATCACCGAGCCTTCCGACGACGCCGAGCGTGCGGCGTCGCGCGACGGCGTGGGGGCGCCCTTGTCCCCGCGCGCCACGACCCGGGTGGTGCCGGTCTCGCCGTCCCCGTCGGCCGCGCCGCGGCGTCGTCGTCCGGCCGCGGTGACGGGACGGGACCCGGCGCGCGCGTCGTCGGATCGCCCGGCGCCGTCGGCGCCAGGGCGACGCCGCCCGCCCGTGTCCTCGCTCACCTGTTCCGTCCTCACCCCGGCGGCCCGATCGGGCCGGACCACCGTGTCCGTCGTGTCCGCGCCGCGGGCGGCCCGGAGTGCAGGGGCGACAGGACTTGAACCTGCAACCTGCGGTTTTGGAGACCGCTGCTCTGCCAATTGAGCTACGCCCCTGTGGCGACCCGTCGGGGGCCGCCGGACATCGGGAGCCTCCGCCGCCGGGCGCGCGAACACCGCAGCGCACGCACGCCGAGACCGAGGACCCGTCGTCCCGTGGTCCGATCGTACGGCACCCACCGGAACGGCCCGCGCCCCGGCCTCCGGGTGCGCACGGACGACGGAATCGCCTCGGGGCGGGGACGGGGCGTCTGCGAGAATCCCGGACCATGACCGCAGTCACGTCCTCCGGCCCGTCCTCGACCTCCGGGGACCTCGCTCCTGCCGCCACCGACCGCCGCATCTCCGCGCGCATCGGGGGCATCGCGGAGTCGGCGACGCTGGCGGTGGACGCGAAGGCGAAGGCGCTCAAGGCCGCCGGACGACCGGTCATCGGGTTCGGCGCCGGCGAGCCGGACTTCCCGACGCCGCAGCCGGTCGTCGACGCCGCGGTCGCCGCGTGCGGCGACCCCAGGAACCACCGGTACTCCCCGGCCGGCGGGCTGCCCGAGCTGCGCGAGGCCGTCGCCGCCAAGACGCGGCGCGACTCGGGCTGGGAGGTCGAGCCGTCCCAGGTGCTGATCACCAACGGCGGCAAGCAGGCCGTGTTCGAGGCCTTCGCGACGATCGTCGACCCGGGCGACGAGGTCCTGCTGCCCGCGCCGTTCTGGACCACCTACCCCGAGGCCGCCCGCATGGCCGGGGGTGACCCGGTCCAGGTCGACACGGACGCCTCCACCGGCTTCCTGCCGACCGTCGAGGCCCTCGAGGCCGCCCGGACCCCGCGCACCAAGGTGCTGCTGTGGTGCTCGCCGTCGAACCCCACCGGCGCCGTCGCCCCGCGCGAGCTGGTCGAGGCGATCGGGCGCTGGGCCGCCGAGCACGGCGTCTGGGTCATCGCCGACGAGATCTACGAGCACCTGGTCTACGACGGCGCGGAGCACGTCTCGATGCCGGTCGCGGTCCCCGAGATCGCCGACCGCTGCATCGTCGTCAACGGCGTCGCCAAGACCTACGCGATGACCGGGTGGCGCGTGGGCTGGCTGATCGGCCCGCAGGACGTGGTCAAGGCGGCCGCGAACATGCAGTCCCACCTCACCTCCAACGTCTGCAACGTCGCCCAGCGCGCGGCGCTGGAGGCGGTGTCCGGCCCGCTGGACGCGGTCGAGGAGATGCGCGCGGCGTTCGACCGCCGCCGGCGCACGATCGTCGAGATGCTCTCCGCGATCGAGGGCGTCGAGTGCCCGACGCCGCGCGGCGCCTTCTACGCCTACGCCGACGTCCGCGGGCTGCTCGGTCGCGAACTGCGCGGCGCGCACCCGCAGACCTCGGTCGACCTCGCGGCGGCGATCCTCGAGCATGCCGAGGTCGCGGTCGTGCCGGGCGAGGCCTTCGGGACGCCCGGGTACTTCAGGCTGTCCTACGCGCTGGGCGACGACGACCTGCGGACCGGGGTCGGCCGCATGGCCGACCTGCTGGCCGAGATGTCCTGACGATCGATCGACGACGGCGGCCGGGGCGGACCGGCCGCCGCAGGCAGTACGGGCCAGCGGGGCGAGGGGGAGACGTGGGCGTTCGGTCGGTGCTGTCCTGCCTGATCACGGCAGCCGTGCTGCTCGGGGCGGCCGGGGTCGCTTCGGCGGCGCCCTCGGGTGGGGGGACCTCCCCCTACGTGGCGCTCGGCGACTCCTACACCGCTTCCCCGCTCACCGGGGCCAACGCCGGCCCGCCCCCGGGGTGCTTCCGGTCGGTGAACAACTACCCGCACCTGACCGCCACCGCGTTCGGCGCCCAGCTCACCGACGTCAGCTGCTCGGGGGCGACCACCAAGGAGTTCGGCACCGCGCAGACGACCGACGCCGGGGTGAACCCGCCGCAGTACGCGGCGCTGGCGAGGAGCACGGAGCTGGTCACGGTCGGGATCGGCGGCAACGACATCGGGTTCTCCGAGATCGTCCGGACCTGCCTGTCGGCGACGCCGTTCGGGTCGCCCTGCAAGGACCACTACACCGCCGGTGGCACCGACGAGCTCCGCGCCCGGATCAACGCCCTCGGTGGGAAGCTCGCGACCGTGCTCAAGGAGGTCCACCGCCGCGCGCCGAACGCGCGGGTGGCGCTCGTGGGCTACCCGTCGGTGCTGCCCGCGTCGGGCCCGGGCTGCTACCCGGCCGTCCCGATCACCCCGGGCGACGTCGACTACCTGCGTGGCGTGCTCACCGCCCTCAACACCCGCATCCAGCGCAGCGCGGACGCCGGGTCGGCGGTCTACGTGGACACCGCCACCTCGACGGTCGGCCACGACGTCTGCCAGGCCCCCGGCACCAAGTGGATCGAGGGGTTGATCCCGACCGCCCCGGCCTTCCCGGTGCACCCGAACGCCCAGGGCTCGGCCGCGCTGTCACGGGCCGTCGTGGCCGCACTGGGTGGTTCGGCCGCCGCGAGCTGAGAGCCCTCAGGCCCTCGGCCCCTCAGGCGCGCAGGACCGCGATCGCCTTGCCGAGCACGCCCTTGCCGTCGGGACCCGTGGCGGTGACGGCGAGGGTGACGGTGCCGTCGTCGTCGACGGCCTTCACGGTGGCGCCGAGCTCCAGCGACGCGCCCTCGTCGTCGTCGGGGACGACGACCGGGCGGGTGAAGCGGGTGGAGAAGGACCGGACGAGGGTCGGGTCGCCCGCCCACTCCGCGACGTACTGCGCGGCGAGCGCCATCGTCAGCATCCCGTGCGCGATGACGCCGGGGAGGCCCACGGCGAGCGCGGTGCGCTCGTTCCAGTGGATCGGGTTGAGGTCGCCGGAGGCGCCGGCGTAGCGGACGAGGCCGGCGCGGGTGATCGGCACGGTGCGGCCGGGGAGCTCGTCGCCGGTGGTGACCTGCGGCAGCCCGCTCATCCGTCCGCCCGCCCGACCAGCGTCGCGCGCGACACCAGCACGGTCGTCCCCTCGGGGTCGGTGACGTCGCAGCGGAAGGTGACGACGTCGTTCCCGGCGAGCTCGCGGATCTCGTCCACGGTCACGACCGTGGTGAGCACGTCGCCGGCCACGACCGGCCGGTGCAGCTCGAAGGACTGGTCCCGGTGCACCACGCGCGCGAAGTCGAGGCCGAGGGCCGGGTCGTCGACGACCTCGCGGGTCGCGTCCCAGGTGAACACCACCGGGAAGGTCGGCGGCGCGACCACGTCGGCGTGCCCCGCCGCCTGCGCGGCGTCGGGGTCGGTGTGCACCGGGTCGGTGGCCCCGACCGCGCGGGCGAACTCGCGGACCTTCTCGCGTCCGACCGCGTAGGTGCGGGGGGCCCAGCTGCGTCCGACGAAGGACGCGTCCAGCGGCACGGCGGCGTGTGCTCCGGCCGGGCTCAGCGCGTCTCGCGGTGCCCGCGGTGGCAGCCGCAGTTGGGGCAGAACTTCTTCAGGGTGAGCCGGTCGGGGTCGTTGCGCCGGTTCTTCCTGGTGATGTAGTTGCGGTTCTTGCACTCCTCGCACGCGAGCGTGATCTTGGGGCGCACATCGGTCGCGGCCATGGGAGTGTCCTCTCGACTTCGTCCTGCTGATCGGTAGCGGTGGCCGGACTTGAACCGGCGACACAGCGATTATGAGCCGCTTGCTCTGCCACCTGAGCTACACCGCCACGGTGTCGCCGGGGAGCCGGATCCGTCCGACCCCGACGCACGACGAAACCGGCGGGCGAGCCGCCGGTTCCCTCTCACCGAGCCCCTTTACGGAATCGAACCGTAGACCTTCTCCTTACCATGGAGACGCTCTGCCGACTGAGCTAAAGGGGCCAGTCCTCCCGCTGGTCAGACGGCTCCGGATGTCTCCGGCGTCGTCCCCGCGGGCGGCACCCAGCGTACAGGCCCCCCGACGACGCCGGGCGTGGCACCCCCCTCGCGCGCGAGGTCCTCCAGCCACGCGTCGAGGTGCCCGGCGGACAGCGGACGGGACACCAGATAGCCCTGCGCGACGTCGCAGCCCATCTCCGCGAGCGCCGCACGGACCTCGCCGTCCTCGACGCCCTCGGCGACCACGGTGAGCCCCAGCGTGTGGCCCATCTCGACGATCGCGCGCACCACCGCGGCGTCCCCGGCCTCCGTGCCCATCCCCAGCACGAAGCTCTTGTCGATCTTGACCTGGTCGACGGGGAGGCGGCGCAGGTGGGCGAGCGAGGACTGCCCGGTGCCGAAGTCGTCGACCGCGAGCCGGCACCCCATGGCGTGCAGGCTGCGCAGGGCCGGCAGGGCGTACTCCCGCTCGGCGGACACCCCGCTCTCGGTGACCTCGAGCGTGAGCAGCTCCGCGGGCACGTCGTGGCGGGCGAGGGCGTCGGCCACCAGGGCCGGGAAGGAGTCGTCGAGCGAGCGGACGGAGAGGTTGACCGCGACGGTGAGCCGCAGACCGCGGTCGAGCCAGCGACGGGCCGCGGCGAGGGCCTCGTCGAGGACGAAGGCGGTGAGCCCCGCGATCTGGCCCGTCGCCTCGAGCACGGGCACGAACTCGTCGGGCAGCAGTGCCCCGAGCTCGGCGTGCTCCCACCGGGCGAGCGCCTCGACCCCGAGCACCGTGCGCGCCTCGAGCGAGACGGTGGGCTGGTAGTGCACCCGCAGGCTTCCGTCGGCGAGGGCGGGGCCGAAGCCGCGGATGAGGGCGAGCCGGCGGCCGGCCCGCTCCCCCATGCTCGGCGAGTAGCACCGGACCGGGTCGCCCCCGAGTCGCGCGGCCGCGAGGGCGACGTCGGCGCGGGCGAGCAGCCGCGACGCCCGCACGGCGCCGTCGTGCTCCCCGGCCAGGCTGGGGGCGCCGACCGCGGCGACCCCCATCAGGACGGGCGCCTCGAACGGGATCCCCTCGACGACGACGGGCCGCGCCAGCTGCTCGCGCATCGCCACCGCGACGGTGTGCGCCGTCGGGCCGTCCACCCCGGGGACGACGACCGCGTACGTGTCGCCCTCGAGACGCGCGGTCAGCCACTCCCCCGGGGCGGCACCGGGACCCTCGGGGTCCGCGCCCACCGCCTCGAGACGCCGGGCGGCGAGCGCCACGAACTCCTCGCCCCGCTCGTGGCCGAGGGTGTCGTTGACCTGGTCGAGCAGCCCGAAGGAGATGATCGCGACCGCCCCCGTGCCCTCGAGGACGCGTTCGGCGGCGGCCTGCAGGAACCCCGGGCGGTTGAGCAGGGCGGTGAGCGGGTCGCGGTGGGCGTCGCGGCGCAGGCGGGCCTCCAGGCGGCTGTTCTCCACCTCGGCCCCCACCTGGCGGGCGATCGTCGCCAGCAGGGTCAGCTCCCCGCGCTCCACCGAGCGCGAAGGCGCGCGCCAGCGCCAGGTCCCCGCACGGGCCGGGTCGTGCACCTCGAGCACGCCGCGACGGGCGCGCGCCATGTCCGGGTCCCCGTCGCCCACCTCGGGGGCGGCGATCGGCGCGAGGAGGACCTCGGCGACGTCCCGCACGGCCATCCAGCGCCGGAGGGGGTCGGGGGCCGTGCGCTGATGCCACCGCGAGGCCCCGCGGCCGGGCCGGAAGGCCTCGGGCGGGGCGATGAGGTCGACCGCGCGCACCGCGTCGGGGAGCGGCTCGCCGGCGTGCTCCAGCAGGGGCCCCAGGGCGAGGACCACCCGGAGCGCCCCGAACCGCGCGCGCAGCGCCTCGGCGATCTCGCGGGCCGCGGCCCGGCCGTCGTCGTCGCGTCGGGCGGGCGCGCGGGCGGCGATCGACCGCCCCACGACGCCGAGGGCCCGCAGGTCCCGGGAGCGGCGGTTCCGGGCGGCGCGCACCAGCGCGACCCCCACGGCGCCGAGAGCCAGCAGGAGGACGATCGCCGCGAGGACGCCGACGACCACGCTCACGGCGCGGCGGCGGGCTGCACACCCCACCGACCGAGCATCGACGCCTCCCGAGTGCTCCGCCGGCGCGCTGCCGACGACCCGTTCGTGTACCCAATCACTCTACGCAAGAATCCTGACGACGACAGCCGGTCCTGCATCACTCGTCCGGGGCAGCGGCCACGGTGAGACACGAATTTCCCCGGCGTCCGGTCACGGAGCGTCCGTTTCGCCGACGCCGCGCCGCCGTCCGGCCCTATGCCGCGCCCGCGTCCGGTGACCCGGCGTGCCCCGGTCGCGGATGGGATCGTCGGAGGCGTCATCGACCGCCCCCGCGGACGGGTCGGCGCACGGAGGAGGAAGCCATGTCCCTGGACCCGGCCGGGCGTGCCCCGACGGCGGGCATCGTCGCGACCGGCAGCGAGCTGCTCGCCGGCCGGGTGCACGACGCCAACGGACCGTGGATCGCCGAGCGGCTCGGCGAGCTCGGGATCGAGGTCGCGCACATCCTGCTCGTCGGGGACCGGCCGGACGACATGGAGTCCGCCCTGCGCTACCTGGCCGGGGCGGGGGTGGACCTCGTGGTGACCAGCGGCGGTCTCGGCCCGACCGCCGACGACCTCACCGCCGCCGTCGTCGCCGACGTCACCGGCCGCCCGCTCGAGCTCGACGAGCAGATGGAGAAGGTCGTCGGCGACATCATCTCCCGGTTCGCCGACCGCCTGCACTGGGACGCCGACGCGCTCGCCGAGGCCAACCGCAAGCAGGCGATGGTCCCGCGTGGCGCGACCCCGATCCAGCCGGTCGGCACCGCGCCCGGGCTGGCGGTCCCGCCGGGCGAGGGTGCCGACGGCTACACCCCGACGGTGCTGGTGCTGCCCGGACCGCCGCGCGAGGTACAGGGCATGTGGGACGACGCGCTGGGTTCCGCGCCGCTGCGCGCCCTCCTGGAGCGCACCGCCCCGTTCGAGGAGACCCACCTGCGGCTCTTCGGTGTCCCCGAGTCCGAGATCGCCGCCACCCTGCGGGCCGTGGGCGAGCACACCGATCTCGCGCCGCTCGAGATCGTGACCTGCCTGCGCGACTTCACCCTCGAGGTGGACCTGCGCAAGCGCCCCGGCGACGAGGCGGCGCGGGCCGCGCACGACGCCGTCGTCACCGAGATCGACACGCGCCACGGCCGGGCCGTCTTCTCCCGCACCGGCGAGACGATCGACGAGCTCGTCTTCGGGCTGCTGGCGGGCCGGACGATCGCGACCGCCGAGTCGTGCACCGGCGGTCTGCTCGCCGGCCGGCTCACCGCGCCCGCCGGCGCCTCCGCCCACGTGCAGGGCGGCATCGTCTCCTACGCGAACGAGGCGAAGGAGCACCTGCTCGGTGTGCCCCACGAGCTGATCGAGGCCCACGGGGCGGTCTCCCCGGAGGTCGCCCACGCCATGGCGGGCGGCGCGCTGGAGCGGTTCGGGGTGGATGTCGCGGTCGCCGTCAGCGGCGTCGCGGGCCCGGGCGGGGGCACCGCGGAGAAGCCGGTCGGGTACGTCTGCTTCTCGGTGCGCACCGCCGACGGGCGCGAGATCGCCCGCGACCCGGTGCTGCCCGGCGGGCGCGGCGACGTCCGGGAACGCTCGGTCGTGCTGGCGATGCACCTGGTGCGGCGCATCCTCACCGAGGGGTGAGTCCGCTCAGGCGGTGAGGCCCCGGAAGAAGCGGATGATCTGGTTGATCGCGTCGCCGATCGCCGCGATGATCGCGCGCACGGTCGCGGCCGCGGCGTCCGGCTGGCTGATCACGAAGTACAGGATGATCGCCACGACCACGAGGATGATCAGGACGCGCACGCGCGAGTTCATCGTGTCCTTCCCGCGGCCGACGCCCACCGGAGGCGTGCGCCCGGCCGACCCCGGACGCGCAGCGACCGTAACGCGACGATCACGCGCGGGGGGCCGGTTCGGCGCGTGTCGCGCCGGTGATCGACGTCCCGTTCGGCGCCGCCCCCCGCGGCGGGCAGGATGACCGACCATGACCGGCGAACGCATGACCGGGTTCACCCGCGGAGCCCTCCGCTTCGACGTCGTCGACGGGGGCCCCGCCGACGCGGACGGGACCGTGCTGCTCCTGCACGGGTTCCCGCAGACCTCGGCGAGCTGGGCGCCGGTCGCGGACCGCCTGCACGCGGCGGGCCTGCGCACGCTCGCGCCCGATCAGCGCGGCTACTCCCCCGGCGCGCGCCCGGTCGGCCGCGCCGCGTACCGGGTCGAGCACCTCGTCGACGACGCCGCGGCGCTGGTGACGTCGTCCGGCGCCGGATCGGTGCACGTCGTCGGGCACGACTGGGGCGCGGTGGTGGCGTGGGCGCTCGCGGCGCACCGGCCGGAGCTGGTCCGCACCGTCACCGGCGTCTCGGTGCCCCACCCGGCGGCCTTCCTGCGCGGGATGCTCCACGGCCCGCAGCTCCTGCACTCCTGGTACATGGGCGCGTTCCAGCTGCCGTGGCTGGCCGAGGC
>NZ_JBVPVA010000131.1:0-5480 GCF_055612215.1 Actinomycetospora sp.
GTGGGTGGACGACATCCTCCCGCACGTCGTGCGGCTGGTGTCCGCGCACCACGACGGCGCCCCGGTGCACGTCGTGGGGTGGTCGCTGGGCGGGCTCGCGTGCCTGCTGACCGCCGCCGACGACCCCACGCTCCCGATCGCCTCGCTCACCGCGCTCGCGACGCCCTTCTCGCTCGAGGCGGTCCCCGAGCGCGTCCCGTCCCGGCCGCTGGCGATCGCGGCGGGCGGCCCGGTGCTCGCCACCGTGCAGACGCTGCTCGACCTGGTGCCGACGGTGCCCCCGGTCCCGCGGTTCCTCTCCGTGGGCGCGGTGGGCGCCTTCCTCACCACACCGCTCACGGTCGCCTCGCACCTCGCCGACCGGGACTTCCTCGCCCAGCTCGAGGCGATCGACGACGTGCGGGCCCTCGTCGGGGCGCAGGCCGAGCTGGTGGGGGCGAGCTTCCACGCGATGGTCGGGCGCGGCGAGCTCGAACGGGGGCTGGTGTCGGTCGGCGGCCGCCGCGTCGACCTCGGGAGCCTCGAACGCCCGGTCCTGCTGGTGGCGGGGGAGGACGACGTCGTCGTGCCGCCCCGGGCGGTCCGGGCGGGGTCGACGGTGCTCTCCGCGGCGGACACGTCGCTGATGACGGCGCCCGGCGGGCACCTCGGGGTGCTGTGCGGCCGGGCGTCCCGCGACCGTCTCTGGCCCGCCCTCTGCGCCTTCCTCGACCGGCACGACCCGCCGTCGGAGATCGAGGCGGACCGGCTCGTGCCGCGTCGTCCCCGCCGCGCGGTGCGCCGGCCGCTGCCGCGGTCGCGGAGCGCGGCCCCGGCGGAACCCGGCGAGGTGGTCCCGCCCGACGAGGCCGTCCGGACGGTCGAGGAGCCGGGCCACGAGCCGGGCGAGGCGCCGTCGTCGTCGGCCGGCCCCGCCGAGCCCCGGCGTCCGGGCGGGCGCCGGGCACGTCCGTCGCCCAAGCCGGCCACCCGCACCCGCGGCCGCGAGGGGTAGGCCGGGCCGCCGAGGCCCGGGAGCCCGGTCGTCTACGCTCCCCCGCGTGGTTTCCCTGCGCGAGGCGCGACGCGACAAGGGATGGTCACAGACGGCGGCCGTCGCCCGGCTCCGCGAGCTGGCGGAGGCCGGCCGCGTCGAGGTGGCCTCGGCGGCGAGCCTGAAGACGCAGCTGTCCCGCTGGGAGAACGGCACCGTCCCCGAGGAGCCCTACCGGACGCTGCTGGCCGAGCTGTACGAGCGCGACCTCGGTGAGCTCGGCATCGACGTGACCCCGCACTGGGAGCGCAGCCACGAGATCCCCGACCTCCTCGCGGAGATCCGCGACGAGCTGCGCGCCATCAGCGGGTTGCTGCGCGAGCAGCGCCGCGGCTGAGCCCTCGCGGTTGCGCGAGCGGGACCCGGGCACGACGACGGCCCGTCCGGACCAGGGGCCGGGGTCCGGACGGGCCGT
The DNA here is from genome assembly GCF_055612215.1 of Actinomycetospora sp. Classification (NCBI taxonomy): domain Bacteria; kingdom Bacillati; phylum Actinomycetota; class Actinomycetes; order Pseudonocardiales; family Pseudonocardiaceae; genus Actinomycetospora; species Actinomycetospora sp. The sequence goes on from NZ_JBVPVA010000131.1 coordinate 1,449, forward strand.
CGTGCTCGGCGGGTGCTTCAGCTCGCGGAGCGGCGTCGCTCGACGGAGTGCAGCGGGGGGTACTCGGTGCGCTCGTCGGAGGCGAGCACGAGGCTGAGCGCTCCGAGGGAGACGGTGCCGAGGGCGATGACGGCCTCTGCGGTGAGATCGAGGACGTCGGCGAGCGGGCGGAGCGGTGCAGTGAGCACGGTCACGACCTGGGAGCCTCCTGACGGGTTAAGAGGACGGGCGGACGGGCGCTGTCCGCGACGGACCGGCCCATCCTGTCGGAGAGGTGGGTGACTCCCCAACCCGATCGAGTCGAGTTCACACCCTCGTCTCAGGAGCTCGCGACGAAAGGTCGACGAGGTGAGACAAACGGTGGTCCGTGTCCGTCCAGTGGTAGGAACGGCGGTCGCGCGGCGCGGGGGCGTCGGGCCTTCGTAGAGTCGACCCGTGCGTTTCCGCAAGCTGGGTTCCAGCGACCTCCAGGTGTCCGAGATTTCGCTCGGCTCCTGGCTCACCTACTCCGGCGGGGTGGAGGCCGACCAGACCGCGGCCTGCACCCGGGCCGCCTTCGACGCCGGGATCACCTTCTTCGACACCGCCAACGTCTACGGCCGTGGCGCCGCCGAGACCGCCTGGGGCGAGATCCTCGCCGACTACCCGCGGGACGAGTACGTCCTCGCGACCAAGGTCTACTTCCCGATGTCGGAGACCGACCGCGGTCTCTCCCCCGCGCAGATCGCGAAGCAGATCGACGCGTCGCTGCAGCGCCTGCGCACCGACCACGTCGACCTGTACCAGTGCCACCGGTTCGACTCACGCACGCCGATCGAGGACACCATGGAGGCCCTCGCCGAGGTGGTGCGCGCCGGGAAGGCCCGCTACCTCGGGTTCAGCGAGTGGACCCCCGACCAGATCCGCGCGGGCCTGGAGGCGGCGCCGTCGGACGTCACGCTGGTGTCCTCGCAGCCCCAGTACTCGATGCTGTGGCGTGCCCCCGAGGGCGAGGTGTTCGACCTGTGCCGCGAGCACGACATCTCGAACATCGTGTGGTCGCCACTCGCGGAGGGCGTGCTCACCGGCAAGTACCTCCCCGGCGAGGAGGTCCCCGTCGACTCGCGCGCCGCGAGCGACGAGATGAACGGCTTCATCAAGCAGAAGCTCACCGACGCCACCCTCGAGGCCGTGCAGCGGCTGCGCCCGGTCGCGGAGGGCGCGGGGCTGTCGATGGCCGAGCTGGCCCTCGCGTGGGTGCTGCGACGCCCGGAGCTCGCGTCGGCCATCGTCGGGGCGTCGCGTCCGGAGCAGGTGCACGCCAACGCGAAGGCCTCGGGCATCGAGCTGACGCCCGACACGCTGGCCGCGATCGACGAGGCCCTCGGGGACGTCCCGGTCACCGGCTACCGGCTCGCCCCCGGGGCGTCGGAGGAGATCGCGCACCGGTCGTAGGGCCACTCGAGGTCAGGTCGGGGACGGCTACCGGGGCATCCGCCGCCACACGGCCGCCGGCAGCACCCGCATCACGACCGCGAGCAGCCGCAGCCGGCCCGGCACCCACACCACGTCCCGGCCCCGGGCCAGGCCGTCGGCGACCGCGTCGGCGACCTGCTCGGGCGTCGACGACAGCGGGGCGGGCGAGAGGCCGCTCGCGGCGGTCATCCGCCCGATCACGAAGCCCGGGCGCACCAGCGTCAGGTGCACCCCGGTGCCGCGGAGCGCGTCGGCGAGGCCGGTCGAGAAGCCGTCCAGGCCGGCCTTCGCGGACCCGTAGACGTAGTTGGCCCGCCGCACGCGCCAGCCGGCCACCGAGGAGAACACGACGATCTCGCCGCGACCGAGCTCGCGCATCCGGGCCGCGACGCGGGTGAGCACGCCGACCTGCGCGGCGTAGTCGGTGTGGACCACGGCGAGCGCGTGCTCGGCGTCGACCTCCGCCCGCCGCTGGTCGCCGAGCACCCCGAACGCGACCACGACGGTGTCCGGGGCGCCGTGTTCGCGCTCGACGGCGTCGAGCACCCCGGCGTGCGCGGCCACGTCGTCGGCGTCGAACTCCACCGTCGCGACCCGTGCGCTCCCGGCCGCCGCGATCGCGCGGGTCTCGTCACCCAGGTCGCCGGCACGCCGCGCCGCGAGCACGACCGTGGACGCGCGACCGTCGGCGACGAGCCGCCGGGCGAGGGCGACGCCGATCTCGCTGCGGCCGCCGAGGACGAGGACGGTGCCGGACACGCCGGGCAGCCTCGCAGTCGTGGCGACGCGGACGTGCGGCAGGGCCTAGCGTGAGATCCCTCCGGGCGGCTCCTCCGTCGCCCGGTGGGACCCGAGGGGGCCGGGGTGAAGATCGTGACGGCGCTCGTCCGCCCGCACGCGCTGGACGCGGTGCGCCGGGCGCTCGAGCGGCACGCGGTACTCGGGATGACGATCACCGAGGTCGGGACGTGCGAGCCGGGCCGGGTGGAGGTCCACAAGGGGGCCCGGGTCGAGGTCGACGTCGTGCCTCGGCTGCGGATCGAGACGGTGGTGGACGACGAGATCGTCGAGCGGCTGCTGGACCAGCTGCAGTCGAACCTCGAGGGCGCCGACGGGCAGCTCTGGGTGCGTCACGTGGACCTCGTCCTGCGGGTGCGCACCGGGGAGATGGGCAGCGACGCGGTCTGAGCCGAGGTCGGTGGTCCCGGGGACGCTGGGGGGTGCATCCCCGGGACCGGTCCGATCGCGGGGGGCACGACCGACCATGACGGAGGTTACGCCTCGAACGGCCGAGTCCGGACCGGTCGTCACCCGGTCGGACACGATTGTCGGGCGATCGGTGCGCCGAACGGTCATTCGGGGAGTCTCGACGGGACCGCACGCCGACGACCCGCCATCCCGGAGGACGACGGGTCGTGGTGGTGGCGGGTCCAGGATTCGAACCTGGGAAGCTTTCGCGACGGATTTACAGTCCGCTCCCATTGGCCGCTCGGGCAACCCGCCGGGGCGCCACCTCATCGGCGGCGACGGAAATACTACAAGCCGCCGGCGCCCCGGAGGGCACCCGGGGGTGGGTGTAGACCGGACACCGCCGTCCGCACCAGGCGAGGAGGAGACCCGTGGCCAACCCGTCGTTCGACGTCGTCTCGAAGGTCGACCGTCAGGAGGTCGACAACGCCCTCAACCAGGCCGCCAAGGAGCTCACCCAGCGCTTCGACTTCCGCGGGACGGGTGCCTCGGTGACGTGGGCCGGCGAGGAGGCCATCACCGTCGCGGCCGAGACCGAGGAGCGCTGCACCGCGGCCATCGAGGTCTTCAAGGAGAAGCTGATCAAGCGGGGCATCTCGCTCAAGGCCTTCGAGATCGGCGAGCCCGCCGTCTCCGGGAAGACCTACCGCGTCACCGGGACGCTGGTGCAGGGCATCTCCAAGGAGAAGGGCAAGGAGATCTCCAAGCTCATCCGCGACGAGGGCCCCAAGGGCATCCAGGCCCAGATCCAGGACGACCAGCTCCGCGTCACCGGCAAGAAGAAGGACGACCTGCAGGACGTGATCTCCCTGCTCAAGGGCCACGACTTCGGCATCGCGCTGCAGTTCACGAACTACCGCTGACGCCGCGCCCGCCGGCGTCGACGGAGCTCACGCACCGGGGTGGACGCCCGCGCGCAGGCCGTGGTCCGCGGCGATGCGCCCGAGGAGCTCGCGGAGCCGCGCGCGGTCGTCGTCGTCGAGGGCGCGGCACAGCGCGTCCTCGTGGTCGGCGGCCGCGACGACGAGCTCGCGCATCCGCGCCCGCCCCGCGTCGGTGAGGTGCACGGCGCGCTGCCGGCGGTCCGTCGGGTGGGCGCGGATGCGCGAGCTCGTCGTCGCGGCCGCCGACCACGAGGACACGCTCTGCCGCGCGCTCGACGACGACGACCGCGCGCGGCTCCGCGAGCTCCTCGGGCGCATCGCCGCCGATCACGGCCTGCGCCCGGGGGTGCATCCCGGCACCTGACCCGGACCGACCCGGAGAGGCGTGGTCCTCTTGTAGGATTTCGTGGTACACATCGGCGATGCGGGTCGTCGTCATCAACCA
>NZ_JBVPVA010000668.1:0-2795 GCF_055612215.1 Actinomycetospora sp.
TGAGCGAAGGGGCCCCTCGCTCGGATAGACGGGCCAGGGGCGCCCCTCGCCGGGACGTCGGACCACCGGTCGGATCCGGCGATGGGCGCCCACCGGCCGATAGATCGACTGAAGGGCCCCTTCGCTCGGAACGGAGCCTCGGTAGCGTCGCGGTCATGCGCACCACGGTGGTCTGGGACGAGGCCCTGCTCGCCTACAAGCTCTCCTCCGAGCACCCGCTTCACCCGATCCGCCTCGACCTGACGATGCGCCTGGCCCGCGCGCTCGGCGTCCTCGAGGACATCGAGCTCCTCGTCCCCGACCCGGCGCCCGACGAGGAGCTGGAGCGGATCCACGTCGCGTCCTACCTGGCCGCCGTGCGGCGCGCCCCGCAGGAGGGCGACGACCCCGTCCACCAGCTCGGCACCATGGACAACCCGATCTTCGAGGGCATGCACGACGCGGCGGCCCTCGTCGCCGGCGGCTCGATCGCGGCGGCCCGGGAGATCGCGGAGGGGCGGGCCGACCGCGCGGTGAACCTCGCGGGCGGGCTCCACCACGCGATGCGCGACCACGCGTGGGGCTTCTGCATCTACAACGACTGCGCGATCGCGATCTCCTGGCTGCTCGACCACGGCTACACCCGGATCGCCTACCTCGACACCGACGTCCACCACGGCGACGGGGTGCAGGCGGCGTTCCTGGACGACCCGCGGGTGCTGACGATCTCGATGCACCAGCACCCACGGACGCTCTGGCCCGGGACGGGGTTCCCCTCCGAGCTCGGCGACGGGGCCGCCGCCGGCACCGCGGTCAACCTGCCGCTGCCGCCCGGCACCCGCGACCCGGCGTGGCTGCGCGCCTTCCACGCCGTCGTGCCCTCTATGCTGCGGGCCTTCGAGCCGCAGATCCTCGTCACCCAGTGCGGCGCCGACACCCACCACGAGGACCCGCTCGCCGAGCTCTCGCTCACCGTCGACGGCCACCGCGCGATCTACCGGGCGTGCCGCGAGCTCGCCGGGGAGTACGCCGGCGGCAAGTGGCTCGCGCTCGGCGGCGGGGGCTACAACCTCGTGCGCGGCGTCCCGCGGTCGTGGACCCACCTCCTCGCCACCGTCCTCGACCGGGACCTCGACCCCCAGCGCGGCATCCCCGCGTCGTGGACCTCCTACGCGGCGGGGATCTCGACCCGGCCGCTGCCCACGACCATGACCGAGGACGCCTCGACCGAGTGGACCCCGTGGGGCGGGTACACCGAGGAGGACGTGGATCGTTTCGTCCTCGAGACGCGCCGCGCCGTCTTCCCGCTGCACGGCCTCGAACCGCAGAACATCCTGGACTGACACCCCTGCGGACGGGAGACCATGAGCTCGCCACCCGGGACCACGCCCGACCAGGAGCCCGACGCCGACGTGGACGCGGTCACCGTGTCGATGCGCGCGGCGCCCGACGCGCCCTACCCGCGGGAGTGGGAGGCCGACGTCGTCGCGGCCGACGGCGCGACCGCCCACCTGCGCCCGATCACGCCGGAGGACGCGGACGACGTCGTCGCCTTCCACGCCCGGCTCTCCGAGCGCACCCGCTACTTCCGGTACTTCGGCCCCTACCCGAAGATCCCGCCGCGCGACCTCAAGCGCTTCACCGAGGTCGACCACCACGACACGGTGGCCCTCGTCGTGTGGCTGGGCGGGGAGATCATCGCGATCGGGCGCTACGTGCGGCTCGGCCCGGACGATCCGTCGGCCGAGGTCGCGTTCGTCGTCCGCGACGACCACCAGGGCCGCGGACTCGGCTCGATCCTGCTCGAGCACCTCGCCGCGGCGGCCGAGGAGGTCGGGATCCGGCGGTTCGTGGCCGAGGTGCTCACCGAGAACCGCGTGATGCTGCGGACGTTCCGCCAGGCCGGGTACGACGTGACACGGGCCATGGAGGGCTCGACGCTGCACCTCGAGTTCGACGTGGCCGCCACCGAGCGCTCGACCGAGGTCCGCCAGGCCCGCGAGCAGGCCGCGGAGGCCCGCAGCGTCGCGAACGTCCTGCACCCGCGCTCGGTCGCGGTCGTCGGCGCGTCGGCCGACCCGGGCAAGCTCGGCCACGTCGTGCTCGTGAACCTGCTGCGCGGGGAGTTCACCGGGCCGGTCTACCCGGTCAACCCCGACGCCCGGTCGGTGCGCGGCGTCCGGGCCTACCCGACGGTGCCCGACATCCCCGACGACGTCGACCTCGCCGTCGTCGCCGTCCCCGCCCCCGAGGTGTCCGGGGTGGTCGACGGCTGCCTCGCCAAGGGGGTCAAGGCGCTCGTCGTCGTCACCTCGGGCTTCGGCGAGACCGGCGACGCGGGGATCGCCGCCCAGCGCGAGCTGGTCACGCTCGCCCGCTCCAGCGGGATGCGGGTGGTCGGGCCGAGCGCGCTCGGCGTCGTGAACCTCGACCCGGCCTACCGCCTCAACGCCAGCCTCGCCCCGCAGCTGCCGCCCCCCGGCCGGGTCGGGTTCTTCTGCCAGTCCGGCGCGCTGGGCATCCAGATCCTCGCGGCGGCGGCGGCACGCCGGCTCGGGCTCTCCACGTTCGTCTCGGCCGGGAACCGGACGGACCTCTCGGGAAACGACCTCATGCAGTACTGGGACACCGATCCGGCGACCGACGTCGTGCTGCTCTACCTGGAGAGCTTCGGCAACGCGCGCAAGTTCGCGCGGGTGGCGCGGCGGCTGGCGCGGCGCAAGCCGGTGATCGCGGTCGCCAGCGGCCGGCACGCGACGCCGGGACTGGCGGCGTCGACCTCGCCGCTGGAGGAGGCGTCGGTCGCGGCGGTCTTC
>NZ_JBVPVA010001105.1:0-4621 GCF_055612215.1 Actinomycetospora sp.
CCCCCGATCACGCCGGGTCCGGCGGGAGCCTCCGCGTGCGTCACCGCGACGTTCGACCGCCTCACCCCGGCCCAGCGGTGGGCCCAGCTCGTCGTCGTCGGCGTCCCCGCGGGCGGGGTCGGCCCGGCGGCGCGGGCGGCACTCGCGGCGGAGCCCGGCGGGATCATCCTCACCGACGGCGACACCGCGAGCGCCGACGCCGTCACGAAGGTCGTCACGAGCGCCGAGGCGACCGGCGGCGGGGACGTCGGGCTGCTGGTCGCCACCGACCAGGAGGGCGGCCAGGTCCAGGAGCTGAAGGGGCCCGGCTTCACCCGCATCCCGCCCGCCACGAGCCAGGGCCGGGACGCGGCCGGGCTGCGCGGCGACGCCGGGGCGTGGGGGAAGGAGCTGCGCGACGTCGGGGTGAACGTCGACCTCGCGCCCGTCGCCGACGTCGTCGATCCGGCGCTCGGCACGGCCAACGCGCCCGTCGGGAAGTACGGGCGCCAGTTCGGGACCGACGTCGACACGGTCGCCCCCGCCGTCGGCGCCTTCGTCGCGGGCATGCTCGGCGCCCGGGTCGCCCCGACGCTCAAGCACTTCCCCGGCCTGGGCGAGGTGCGCCAGAACACCGACTTCGCCGGGGGCGTCGTCGACTCCGCGACGAGCGCCGACTCGGCCTCGCTCGGGTCCTTCGCGGCCGGCATCCGCGCCGGCGCGCCGCTGGTCATGATGTCCTCGGCCCGCTACGCGAAGATCGACCCGGACCACCAGGCGCTCTTCTCCTCGACGATCATGCGCGACCTGCTCCGCGGGCGCCTCGGGTTCGACGGCGTGATCATGACCGACGACGTCGGCGCGGCGGCGGCCCTGGCCGGCACCCCCGTCGGCGACCGCGCGACGAGGTTCCTCGCCGCCGGTGGCGACCTGGTCCTGACGATCCGGCCGCAGGACCTGGCGCCCATGGTGGACGCCATCACCGCCGCGGCGCGCGAGCCCGCCTTCGCCGCCCGCGCCCAGGACGCCGTCCGGCGGGTCCTCTCCCTCAAGGAGCGGCAGGGGATCCTCACCTGCTGATCGCTGCTACCCGTCGGTAGTGCGGCGCGCGGCCGGACCTGCGAGAGTGCGGGCGCGTACCGGAGGCGTACCGACCGCAGAGAGCGTTGGAGCCGATGTGGACCTGACCTACACCGCCGAGGAGGAGCAGTTCCGCACCGAACTGCGGACCTGGTTGGCGGAGAACATCCCGGCCGAGTGGACGGAGCCCGGGTACTGGGCCTCGCTCGACACGACGGAGTCGTTCGAGAAGCGCCGCGAGTGGGAGGCCCGCAAGACCGCGGCCGGCTTCTCCGGCATCCAGTGGCCGGTGGAGTACGGCGGGCGCGGCGGCACCCCGGGCATGAAAGCGATCTACGACGAGGAGACGGTGCGCGCGCACGCGCCGCAGACCGTCAACGTGCTCGGGCTGACCTTCCTGGCCCCGACGATCATGGCGATCGGCACCGACGAGCAGAAGGCCGAGATCATCGGCCCGATGCTGCGCAACGAGGTCATCTGGTGCCAGGGCTTCTCCGAGCCCGGCGCCGGGTCCGACCTCGCCGCGGTGGCGACGCGCGGCGTGCGCGACGGTGACGACTACGTCGTCAACGGCCAGAAGATCTGGACGACGAACGCCATGCACGGCGACAAGATCTTCACGATCGTCCGCACGGAGCCCGGCTCGGAGCGCCACAAGGGCCTGTCGATGCTGCTGATCGACATGAACCAGCCCGGCGTGGAGGCCCGTCCGCTCAAGCAGATGAGCGGGGCGAGCGAGTTCGGCGAGGTCTTCTTCACCGACGCCCGCGTGCCCGCGAAGGACTGCCTCGGCGAGATCGGCCAGGGCTGGCGCACCGCGATGCTGCTGCTCTCCTTCGAGCGCGGCGCCTCGGGCGTGGGTCAGTACACCGAGTTCCGCCGCCAGTACGACGAGATCGTCGCCGAGGCCAAGCGCTTCGGCCGCGCCGACGACCCGGTGGCCCGCCAGGAGCTCACCCGCTGCCTCGTCGAGCTGGAGTGCCTGCGCTACCACGCGATGCACATCCTGACCCAGACCGAGCAGGGCAAGGACCTGGGCTCGGAGTCGTCGATGACGAAGCTGCAGTGGTCCGAGGCGTTCCAGGACCTCTGGGAGGCCTTCGAGAAGGTCCTCGGCCCGGAGGCGACGCTCGCCGCCCCGCGCCCCGACGTCGACCTCACCCCCTTCCACGCGCAGGACCACTGGTCCCGGTCGGTGACGATCTGGGGCGGCTCCTCGCAGGTCCAGCGCAACATCGTCGCCGAGCGCGTGCTCGGCCTGCCCCGTTAGGCCTTCGGCCGCGCAAAGGAGACTTCCGTGTTCTTCGCACTGACCGACGAGCAGCAGGCCTTCGCCTCGACGGTGAGCGAGTTCCTGGCCGACCGGTTCGACCTCGAGGCCGTGCGCGGCGTCGTCGAGGACCCGGACGGCGACGGGCACCCGCTGACGCTGTGGAAGGGCCTCGCGGACCAGGGCGCGCTCGCCGTCCTCGTCCCCGAGGAGCACGACGGGCTGGGGCTGGGCCTGGTCGACGCACAGGTCGTGGCCCGCGCGCTCGGCGCCGGCGTCGCGCCCGGGCCGTGGCTCGCCACGGTCCTCGCGGCCGAGGCGATCCGGCTGGGCGGGTCCGCCGACCAGCAGTCGCGCTGGCTGCCGGCCCTGGCCGCCGGCGAGACCGTCGGCACGGTCGCGCTGCGCGGTGAAGGTGGTGCCTGGGACGGCTCGGGGATCACCGTGGACGCCAACGACGGCCGGCTCTCCGGCTCCGCGTCGCCGGTGGACTACCCGGCCGTCGCGGGCCTGGTCGTCGTCGCCGCCACCGACGCCTCGGGGACGCCCGGGCTGTACCTGGTCGAGGCGGGCGCGTCCGGCATGACGGTGCGCGACCAGCGCACCTACGACGGCACGGCCCGCGTCGGGGCGGTCGAGTTCACCGACACGCCGGCCGAGCCGCTGGCGGCCGGGGGACCGGACGCCGTTGCCGCGCTGCTCGCGCGCGGCGCCGTGCTGAACGCCGCGGACCTCGTCGGGGTCGCCCGCGAGGCCCTGAGCCGCACCGTCGCCTACGACCGCGACCGCACCCAGTTCGGCGTGCCGGTCGGGTCGTTCCAGGCCCTCAAGCACGCCCTCGCCGACCTGCATGTCGCGGTGACGATGGCCGAGCACGCGGTGCTGTTCGCGGCGCACGCGCTGGACACCGACGACCCCGGGACGGGCATCGCGGTCGCGGTGGCCGGGGCGAAGGCCTCCGACGCCGCGTGGGACGCGACCGGGGCGATGATCCAGTTCTTCGGCGGGATCGGCTTCACCTGGGAGCACGAGGCACACTTCTTCTACAAGCGCGCCCGCCGCCGGGCGCCCCTCTTCGGGTCCGCCGAGGAGCACCGCGAGCACCTGGCCGCCCTGACGTTCTGAGCTCGACCGAGACGACGACGACGAAGGAGTCACCGTGGCCGCCACGCCCACCGAGGACGACCGCAGCCTGCTGACGGTCATCGCCCGCATGACCGCGAAGCCCGGCAAGGAGGACGAGCTGCGCGCCGGTCTCGAGGCACTCGTCCCGACCACCCTCGCCGAGGACGGCAACGTCAACTACGACCTGCACGTCGCGGAGGACGACCCGGCCACCTTCTTCTTCTACGAGAACTGGACCAGCGGCGAGAAGCTCGACGCGCACCTGGCCGCCCCGCACCTCGTCGACTTCGCCGGTAAGCTCGACGACCTGCTCGTCGGGGGTGCCGAGGGCCTCGTGATCACCCGCGTCAAGCGGATCGCGTGACCGCTGCCGCGTCCCCCGCCACCGTGGCCTCGGCGATGGCCGAGGCCGCGGCGGCCTGGCGGGACACCCTCGACGACGAGCAGCGTGCGCAGGGTTGCTGGGCCTGGCCGGGGTCGAAGGCGGCCGAGGCCGAGCGGGTGGCCTGGTACTACACGCCCACCGACCACGGCGGGCTCACCCTGCACGAGCAGCTGCCCCACCAGCAGCGCGGCGCCATGCGGCTGCTCGCGACGGGGCTCTCCGAGGCCGGCTACGTCAGCGCGTCGACGATCATGGGGCTGGAGAACGTCCTCGACCGGACCGAGGGCTTCACGGCGGGCTTCGCCCGCGACCGCGGCCGGGACCCCGGCATGTACTACCTGCGCGTGTTCGGCGACCCGTCGGGCGAGGCCCCGTGGGGCTGGCGCTTCGGCGGGCACCACGTCTCGGTCAACCACCTGGTGGTCGACGGCGAGGCGGTCGCGGGCTCGCCGTGCTTCCTCGGCGCCGACCCGATGGTCTCGCCGCTGCTCGGCGGCCAGGAGCTGCGTCCCCTCGGCGGCATCGAGGACACCGGGCGGGCCCTACTGCACGCCCTCGACGCGGACCAGCGCGGCGCCGCGGTGCTCACCGAGCGCGCACCGGCGGACGTCATCGGGGCGAACCGCGTCCACGTCGCGCCGGGCGACCGGCTCATCCCGCTGCCCGACCTGTGGCGCGGCCACTTCGACGACCAGACCCTCGAGGACCGGCTCTGGTCGATGCACGACGGGCTCGAGGCCCAGCTCGGCGTCACCGAGGCCGACCGGGCCGCCACCGAGATC
>NZ_JBVPVA010001112.1:0-1525 GCF_055612215.1 Actinomycetospora sp.
CCTACTGGATCGCCGGCACGGTGTCCGACGGCGACGACCTCATCGCCCGGTCGCCCGAGGAGCACCGCGAGGCCGGGATCGACCTGCGCATGCGCACCGAGGCCACCGCGGTCGACCTCGACAGGCAGGTCGTCTCCTTCCGCGCGGTCGACGGCGACGGCGAGGACGGTGAGCTCGGGTACGACGACCTGGTGATCGCCACCGGCGCCCGCCCCCTGCGTCCGCCGCTCGACGGCATCGACGCCGACGGGATCTTCGGGGTGCAGTCGCTCGAGGACGGCGAGACGATCATCAAGGACCTCGCGGACTCCGACCACCGCCGGGCGGTCGTCGTGGGCGCGGGGTACATCGGGGTCGAGATGGCCGAGGCGATGGTCCTGCGCGGTCTCGAGGTCACCGTCCTCGACCACTCGCCCGAGCCGTTCACGCAGATCGACCCGGACATGGGGTCCCTCGTCCGCGAGGCGATGGAGGGCATGGGCATGACGGTGCGCACCGGCACCGCCGTCGAGGGCTTCGACGTCGGTGACGACGGCCGCGTGCGGGCGGTGCGGACCGACGAGGAGTCGATCCCGGCCGACGTCGTCATCCTCGGGCTCGGGGTGCGGCCCAACGTGGACCTCGCGCAGGAGGCGGGCCTGACCGTCGGGGCGTCCGGCGGCCTCGTCACCGACGTCCAGATGCGCTGCGTCGGCCACGACAACGTCTGGGCCGGCGGGGACTGCGTCGAGGTCCACCACCGGCTCTCCCACTCCGGCGTCACGATCGCGCTCGGCACGCACGCCAACAAGCACGGGCGCATCATCGGCACCAACCTCGCCGGCGGCTACGGCGCGTTCCCCGGCGTGCTCGGCACCGCGATCTCCAAGGTCTGTTCGCTGGAGATCGGGCGCACCGGCCTGGGGGAGGCCGAGGCGGCGGCGGCCGGGTACGGCTTCGTGACGACGACGATCGAGTCGACGAACGTCGCCGGGTACTTCCCCGGCGCGGAGACGATGACGGTGAAGGTCCTCGCCGAGAAGCGCACCGGGAAGCTGCTCGGCGCGCAGATCGTCGGGCGCGCCGAGTCCGCGAAGCGCATCGACGTGTTCGCGACGGCGATCTGGCACGACATGGACGTCGAGGAGATGACGTTCATGGACCTCTCCTACGCCCCGCCGTTCTCCCCGGTGTGGGACGCGGTGCTGGTGGCGGCGCGCAAGGCGGCCAAGGCCGTGGAGGGGGACGTCCCGGTCTCGCCGGCGTAGGTGCGCTCCGCGCCCGTGAGCACTATTCCGTCCTATGGAGCCTGTCGGGATTTGCTGGACGGTGCGGCTGCGACTCGGTGGTTGCGGGGTTCGGCTGCGGGGGTGCCCCCAGTCGGGATATGATGGCAGGTCGCGGCGCCCGTCCGGGCGCCGCGATCGTCCGTTTCATCCGGTGGCGGCGTGGAGTTTGAGCAGGTTGTGGGCGGTGGCGATCAGGGTGAGCTCGCTGCGGACCGCGGGTAGGCCGCGGAGCCGGAACCGGGTGGTGATGCGGTTCT